>CAJQKX010000295.1 GCA_905479025.1 uncultured Paraglaciecola sp. | reverse complement strand
TTATTAACAAAATTCTATTTAAAGAGTTGATTAATTATCAACTCTTTATGTCATGTCAAGGTTTAATGTATTTGGCATGCTCTAAAAAATATAAATAGGGATGATGTCATTGATGCATGAAATGCGTGCTAAACAATGAATACCTGACACCAATAGGTGTTCATATGCCATGGATATCTACGCTTAACTAGGGTAAAAAAAATAATGTCGATTTGACATAAAAACAATTGATTTATATTCGTATCCCTATAGGCGAAGATAACCAGATGCAGTAATTGTGTGGTTAATGGGATATCTCGATTTTAACGAGATAGGTAACCACTTGGCTTAAATATTATCAGACTTTTATAGGAAAAACCTTTCTAAAACGACTGCCTAAATTTTCGGGAATTCAAGGGTAATCAAAAACTATTAGGCAACATCTATTTTGACAAACGGCCAATGCACTTGACGTCACACAATGAACGAAGGGTCATGTCAATAGTTGAAATAAGTATAGAAAATTTGTCACATGTTGCGTTGCAGTAAAATAATTATAATAATCAATAGGAATTTCAATGAAAGGCAGATGTAAATGAGGTAAGTGGGTAAGCAAAATACATTGTGGTCTTCAGATTTTGCCCCCGCTTTTATCATATTCAAGACTCGAACTTACGCCAGAATTTATAAGTGCTCAGGGCTTAGGACTTATTCTTATACCCAATTAAATAACCGCTAGATTTACGCCCATTATCAATTTCAGGGCCAATAGGGCCAAAAATGTAACTTTAATTGAACAACCTTGCACCTGAGGCTAATCGAACCCGAGTAAAGGGAAAAACTGTTGATGATGACACCTTATTATTGGGAGGCTACCGCAGAGAAAAAGCAGAAGTTGATGGGTAACTTGTAATAATTTACCGTTGATTTTGATATTAGAGCCTTTGTTAAAACCTAATTGTAGGACTTGCCCCAGCGTATCTTTGAGAACTTTTATAGGGATAAAACATAAACATGGAGGTCTGGTTTTTGGGGCATTTACCAGCATTTTCAGGCGCTAACCGACGTTTAATTTTACACTCGTTATTTCGGATTTTAGAAAATTTAAGACATTCAACCTCAGGTAAGTCTGTTAATATGAATTCTGTTCATTACCATAAACAAAAGCAATATTCAGAGCTGGCTTGCACAACAGTGGGAAGCGCTTGTTCTGAATGATGAGAAAACCGTTGAGTGATATACGAGAAGTCTGGGTTTTCAACTTCTTATATTCAATGAATGATGGAATTTTAAATAACAGTTAGATTGCTCTACGACAGTTAGAGGTAAATGTGTTGGTAGCATTTTAAACAAAGGATAACGAAATCTTATGAAAAAAGTAGTGGTGTTAGGTGGCGGTGGATTCATCGGTGGCCATCTGGCCAAAAGACTAAAAGATGATGGAAATCAAGTGACAGTCTGTGATATCAAGAACCATGAGTATTCGGAATCAAGCACAATTTGCGACAAATTTATTGTTGGCGACTTAAGAGATCCCAACATAGTATCTAGCGTAATCAGCGCAGACACAGATGAAGTATATCAACTGGCTGCAGATATGGGGGGAGCGGGTTATCTCTTCACTGGTGACAATGACGCCAACGTCATGCACAATTCTTCGTTGATCAACTTAAATGTTATACATGAATGCACAAAAAAACAGGTGAAGAAGGTATTTTACGCATCCTCAGCCTGCGTTTATCCAGAACATAATCAATTAGATCCAAATAACCCCATCTGTGAAGAATCAACTGTCTACCCTGCAAGTCCTGACTCCGAGTATGGTTGGGAAAAATTATATTCTGAAAGGTTATTCTTGGCTTTTAACAAGAATTATGACATAGATGTGAGGATTGGCCGGTTCCATAACATTTTTGGACCTATGGGCACATGGTCGGGAGGTAAAGAAAAGGTACCTGCTGCAATATGTAGAAAAACCGCAGAATCTAGCAATACTGTAGAAGTATGGGGCGATGGGTTACAAACGCGCTCGTTCTTATACATTGACGAATGTGTTGAAGCTGTTATTCGATTAATGGAATCCGATTTTATGGGGCCGGTTAATATTGGATCCCAAGAAATGATATCCATTAATGAGCTAGCCCAAATGGTGATTGATATCTCTGGAAAGAACATAAGTGTTCAGAATGTTCAAGGTCAAACATTCGTTGATAAATATGGATTCAGTTGTCCCGAGGGAGTCAGAGGGCGAAACTCTGACAATAGGCTGTATAAAGAAAAAATAGGCTGGGCTGTATCGCAACCATTACGAGCTGGCCTAGAGCAAACTTATCGCTGGATTAACCAGGAAGTTCATAACTCAAAGCGCTAAGCTACAAATGCCTATGTTCAACAAAGTCTGGAATGATTTTACGTTAGGTAGTTCTCACTCATAACTTGTTAACATAGTCGATTAATATGAGGGACAGTGCTCAAAGGCAATTTAAATTGTTTTTTGAGCTGGTGTTTTCCCTAACTTGAGATATATTTTTCAAATGAGGTATCGAATGAAAAGCAATCAAAATATGCGTTGTTATTTACTATTTTAGGTGCCGGCCATACAGTAAAATCAATGAGGGATAATACTAGCCGCCGACATTATCTTGTTATGACCTCTAAAAATGTACCGTCTGTAAATGGGGATAATGTTGGAACAAGGTGGGAAAGACGTTAGTCGTGAGCCTGTGACTACTATTAGCAATTAATCCTGCAATAATTTGGCTCTAAAGCAGCTCCTAAAGCTAATATATCACTGTCTCGTTCGGTTTTCCCAGTCAAAACATTAGCTTGAATATAGCCTAAGAAATAGAAGAAACTCAGCCGCCCAAAGCTTTCATAGACTCATGGATCAGGTAAAAAGTGGTTCGTGCCAATTATAGATCTTCATTGTAGAATTAATTCAGGTGGGGGAAAGACCTAAAAAGTGGTCCCTGGCATTGTTAAGGTTATCAGCTAGCCTATTCAGCTAAAAGATTTTTACAATGAATGTCTGCGCAATTCGTGTAAAAGCTTTAGTTAGCTGACGTATAAGTTTTAAGTTGACTCTGACCCTGAGGTATCCCCACGAAATAAACGGTAAGTAATTTTAAAAGAGTTTGGAACATTCACGGTATTTGGTGATCAGATCAATCGCCAAACATCTCTAACCGGTAAATACCATGAATGCAATTGTTATTT
>CAJQKX010000294.1 GCA_905479025.1 uncultured Paraglaciecola sp. | reverse complement strand
TGAGGTCAAAAAGTAAGTGCCCGGTGTACGATTGTCGGGAGGCGGCATGTAAAATGCGCCTCTTGAAGCTGAACCTTTAATGGTGAAGGTATTTCGTGGTAGATGACCAAAAAAGGTCGGTAACTTGCCATACATTTTCATGGTGAGAAAAGCGGTTTTTTCGAGGACATCTTGTCGGTCGGCTGCATAAAACTGTGGGTCGGTAGCCAGAAATTGTAAAAACTCAGCGTAACTGCCTGTGAATCCTACTTGCTCAATAATCGCCTGCATCTCAACACGAATACGCTTTACTTCGCTTAAACCTAAATCATGGATTTGTTTGGGCGTGGCATCGGTAGTGGTGAAGTAATTGGCTGCGTAGGTATAATATTCTAAGCCACCCTTAGCACTGGCAATACCCGGCTCTTTGCGACAATTAGGCATGTAGTCGTTGACAAAAAAGTCATAAAAATTCTGATAGGCAGGTACCACAGCTGATGTGATTAACTCTATGGCTTGTGTACTGTAAGTACTTTTTTGTTGTTGGTTAAAGGTGCTAGGAAAACGGGTGAAAGGTTCAAATAGTGCACTGTCTTTGGGGTTTTTGACTATGTGTGCACTGATGGTTTGATGATAATTCTTAAAACTTTCGCAGTGATGCACATAACCGGCGGTTAAACCCGCTTTCATCAAATTGATATTTTCTTGATTAAAACGAGGATAGTCGGCCAAGCTAACTAGAAAGTTATCGTAATCATTGCTCGATAAAAATGCCATATTAGCCGGCGCTTCAGCAAAGTAAGTGTGCCAACCACTTAAAAAATTAATTGGGAAATATTTATCTTGATATTGGTGGCTGAGTGCTTCCGTTTCTCGTTCATATTTAAATAAACGGTAATTCATGAGCTGTTCTGCGCTTAAAGCTTTTGTATCAATTTCGCTAAGCGTTTTTAATACCTGAATATTATAAGCTTTTCGCCTAGCCAGGGCCCGTGGCGTAAATTCAGCTAATTTGCCATTAGGTTTCCAGCCATCAGGATCGGTGCGAAAGAATACTTTTTCCTTTTGAGCATGTTGCCAGTGCTGGTCGATGATATGGGTTAAATCTTTATTAGAGTCAGCAAAGGTGTTCCAGCTAAGGGTTGCGAAAGTCAATGTGGCTAAAACTTTATTAAACATGAATGTTCTCTTATTTTTATTATTAGATAGCAAGAGTAGCCAGTTTACCAATAGGTGAGGCCAGAGAGTCAGGTGGAACGGTAAACCACTGGATGCCTTTGTTTGTCATATACACACAATCCTCTAAACGCACCCCAAACTCACCAGGTAGGTATATGCCGGGTTCATTAGAAAAACACATGCCCGGTTTTAAGGTTTCGGTTTCGCCATGGACAAAATTAACGGGCTCATGACCTTGCATACCTATGCCATGGCCTGTTCTATGGGAAAGTCCTGGTAATCTGTAATCAGGGCCTAAACCTTGTCGCATATAATAAGCGCGTACTGCATCATCCACTTTACCCGCGGGAGTGCCAAGTGTGGCGGTTTCAAAGGCAATACGTTGGCCTTCTCTAACCGTATTCCAGATTTTTTGTTGTTTTTTACTTGGCTCTCCAAACACAAATGTTCGGCTAATATCAGATTGATAACCCTCAACACTGCAACCACAATCCATCAACACTATTGATCCCTCGCGGATAGTTTGTTGTTGATTAGTACCATGAGGGTAGGCGCTGGCTTCGTTAAATAATGCCATATTCCAAATATCGCTACCGCCCAAAGCAGATTGCGCTGAAGACATTAAGTCTTTTACCTGTGACTGGCTCATGCCTAATTCCAGTTGTGACCAAACATTCGCATAAGCGGTTAGGGTAATTTCATTCGCTTTGTGCATCAATTGTAATTCGTGTGTGTCTTTAAACATGCGACAGCCTAAGGTAATAGGCTCAGCACTGACATCTTGCATCTTGGGTAACAGCGACATGATTTCGCGCTGCACAAAATAGCGCACCGAATCTTCAAAGGCGAGGGTGCCTTGGGTGATCTTTCGGTCATACAGTATTTGTTTGACTCGTTCAAAAGGGCTTTCGTGCTCTTGCCAAACGCGCACGTCCTCACCAACTGCAAGGCTTTCCCGAATGCTGGGCTCTTCAAAAAACGGGCAAACAACGGCTATTTCGCCTTCATTCGGGATCACCACTGCTGTGAGTCGTTCACTGCGCCACCACTGAATACCGCTAAAATAATCCATAGCAGCACCAGGCTCTAATATCATGGCTGCAATATTGTGTTTTTGCATTAGCTGTTGGGCTTTTGCAATGCGCGCCTTGCGTTCTGTGACTGAAATAGGCTTGACGTTGTCGGTTAAGCTTTTTAAATCTTTATTTTTGACACTCTTAGCAGTTGTGGTAGCAGTTGTTGTGGATGCCATGGCCCTTTGGCCAAGAGGCAACGCTACTAGGGTAGCGCCACTGGCTATTAAAAATTGTCGTTTACTCAATTTCATGTTTTGCCTTGTCAGAATGAAGTACATTATTTCAAAATACAGACTATTACAAATAGTCTGTATTTTGAAGATATTTACCTCATCTGTATTAGCAGAATATTGCGATACCCGTAGCATTACTCATACCACTTTCGGGTTTTTAATTGATAAGAAAAAGTAAAGGTTTACTGATAGTTTGATAGCTGAATGATATTGACAAGTCCCCATTTTATTTAGACATTGTTTAAACTTTTTTTCTGATACCCCAGCGGGACTCTCTTCAAAATATCTAGCCGTTCAGACTGATACAAGCCATATCTTTGATAAATGTATATGGTTTTCAAAATAAAGACGTTTCGACCTTGCTGTTTGCTTGAAGCGATACGCTAGATCATTGAATGCTTGTAAGTTTGCAACATCGGGTAGACTTCTAGCCCATCCAAACCTGCTTTATGCAAATATTTAGCAATACTGATCTTGAATTTATATTGTCAGTGTTTCACAAGATACTAAAAAATAAACGCTATTTAACATTTATATTAGGGTTTTTTATAAGATTTCTGACCAAAGGTAACGTGCAATGGGAAGTTCAACCAATGAAGAAAGGGATCCAAGTCAAAAATAGGACTCCAATACCGCGCGGGGTCCAATGCAAGTCAGAGCATGCAGGTAATCTTTATCTAATAAGCCTGCACCCCAAATTTTAATAACATTCGAGGTAAAATATCATCTAAATTTTGCACATCAGTATCATCAAGTTCAATAAGTTTGAACCCATACTTTTTGTAGACGGCTAGTTTCTTTGCTTTGCGGGCAAAATACTTAGGATCATCATCATAACCCCAATACTCAATATAGACTTTGCCTGTGGGGATATAGAAGTCACAATAGACGTTTTCTTCAATGGGTAGCTTGTGTTCATAAGCATGGATTATTTCAGCCATATACAGCCAGTTATCAATCAGCATTTCAGCTTTAGAACGAACAAAATGCCCGTCAGTCGCTCGGTGTTTGGCTTCAACATTTTCACTATAGCCCATTGAGGTTGATGCGGTCTTAGTATCGTCAGATGAGCTAGGTGATTGGCTTGTTGAACCTGTAATATCGTCTATGGAGCTGAGCAGTAATCTTGATTGAGTGATCGACTCTGGCCATCTAACATAAGGCACGCCTGAACGAGTATCTTCACTTTGAATTGCGCCTTGTTTGAGCCCCTGAACGGTTGCGATCCAACCCTTTAAACTTTTATTGACCCATCCAAGCTCTGAAAAGAGATAATTCAACTTGTTGGCAGATATGGCAAATTCTTTGGCTATCTTAGTCGAACTCACCAGCTCAACTGGGATATCAGGACTTTGGTGAGCAGGTAACTGAGTTAAATCAAAATTTTCAGGCCATTCAATGTAATCACCTAATTTTACAGAGGTCTTGATCCTGCCACCGGCCAGCTTACCTTTTGCAGTTAAAGCCCATTTATCAGACTCGCGCACAATGTGGTTAACTTCCTGAAGCTTAGCGAAAAGAGCCTTCGGCTCGAGACTAAGGCGTTTGGCAGTGGCAGTGGTAGAAAAGTAATTGATGATTCATTTCCTAAACTAGATGACAGTGAAATAGTGTATACAAATAAAATAGCTATCGGCAATAGAGCTATCTTTTGAATGTTTATTCTCACGGCCAATTTTACGGAAAATCCTATATTTTTGATTTTTCCTCGTCTCAAATCTCACCGAATATTTTTTTATAATTGGTCTGCTACTTTATGCGTAAGCGTCCGGTGATCCACGCCTAGCAGTCATCCATTATTCATTCGAAAATACTTCCTCACTGTAATGGGAGGTATTATGAAGCATAAAACACTAGATGAATGGCAGAAATTGATAAGCCAACA
>CAJQKX010000293.1 GCA_905479025.1 uncultured Paraglaciecola sp. | reverse complement strand
CTGCTACTGGGCTTGAACCAGTGTCACTCGACCGACCTTTATAAAGAGCGGCGATGCTCTGTCTTTTTTCAACTGAGCTAAGCGACCAAATTTTACTGCTACTGGGCTTGAACCAGTGACCCCGTCTTTTCTTCGTAAAGACGATGATGCTTTCTATTCTTGGCATCTGAACAAGAAGCTATCAGTGCTGTCTTTCTTACTAGCCTTGGCCGGTAAGAGGAGCGCTATTATAGATATGAGCTTTTGACTGTCAACATCTAAATGAAAATTATTGTGCTATTGAATGAAAACTGGACGTTTTTTAAAGTTAACTGAAGTTCCAGGTAAAAAATACACTGCCATTTTTACTCAATCTTTTATTCTAAATGATTTTTTGCTGATATAAATTACTGTGATTGACTGTTAAAATGCAGTCAATTTTAGATCAGGCTGCTATTACATGACAACTGTTACCCGTTTCGCCCCTAGTCCCACAGGTTATCTTCACGTTGGTGGTGCGCGTACCGCGCTTTATTCTTGGCTGTATGCCAAAAGTAAGGGTGGTAAATTTGTATTACGTATTGAAGATACGGATATTGAACGTTCCACCCAAGCAGCTATCGATGCGATCCTCGAAGGTATGCAGTGGTTAGGTTTACAATGGGATGAAGGTCCGTTTTATCAGACCCAGCGTTTTGATCGTTACAATCAATTAATTGACCAACTGCTAGCTGCAGGTAAAGCCTATAAGTGTTACATGCCATCTGCTGAATTGGATGCTATTCGCGAACAACAAATGGCTAAGGGCGAAAAGCCTCGTTATCCTGGCACATGGCGCGAGCGTACTGATCATCCTCAAGATAAACCTTTTGCCATTCGTTTTAAAACACCGCAAACAGGCAGTGTGGTCATTAAAGATCATATTCGTGGTGATATTGAAATTGCTAACAGTGAATTAGATGACTTGATTATCCGTCGCACTGACGGGGCGCCAACCTATAATTTTTGTGTGGTAGTAGATGATTGGGACATGGGCATTAGTCATGTGGTACGAGGTGAAGATCATATCAACAACACCCCCCGTCAAATTAATATATTACAGGCCTTAGGTGCGCCTATTCCAGAATATGCCCACGTATCTATGATTTTAGGTGACGACGGTAAAAAATTATCAAAACGCACTAATGCTGTCGGTGTAATGGAGTTTAGAGATGAAGGTTATCTACCTCAAGCATTGCTAAATTATTTGGTGCGTCTTGGTTGGTCACACGGCGATCAGGAAATATTCTCAGTAGAAGAAATGATTGAGTTGTTTTCTCTAGATGCCATTGGTCAGTCTGCCTCTGCGTTTAACACAGATAAACTTATTTGGTTAAACCAACATTACATGAAAACACAGCCTGCCAAAGAAGTGGCTGAACATGCTAAATGGCATTTTGCTCAACAAGGTATTGATATTACTCAAGGCCCAGCATTAGAAGACGTGATTACTGTGCAGGCTGATCGGGTTAAAACCTTAAAAGAGCTTGCTCAAATCAGTGGCTATTTTTATCAGGAATATGAAGCTTTTGACGAAAAAGCGGCTAAAAAGCACTTACGTCCTGTTGCCAAAGACGCTTTGCTGCTGGTGCAAAGTAAATTATCAGCTCTGACTCAGTGGAATACTGAGTCTATTCATAACGCGATTAACCAAACTGCTGAAGAGTTAGAGGTGGGTATGGGGAAAGTGGGCATGCCATTGCGAGTAGCAGTCACAGGAGCAGGTAATTCACCTTCATTAGATTTAACCTTAAATTTACTTAAACCAGCGCAAATTGAACAACGTATAAACAAAGCGCTGGAATATATAGCAAACAGAGAAAATTCCTGAAAAAAGCATTGACATAAAAAGAGCTGATGCCTAGAATGCGCCCCGCTGTCACGGAACGACGCCTACTTATTAGGATAAAGTGAGAGCCTTTTAAATAAGTTTGGGGCCATAGCTCAGCTGGGAGAGCGCTTGCGTGGCACGCAAGAGGTCGGCGGTTCGATCCCGCCTGGCTCCACCAACATCAAGGATTGTCTACTACCGCCTAGGCCAGTAGATGTAAAGATAAGACAAGATAAAAATTTTGTTTTTGTAATGTTTAATAAATTAGGTCGCGTGTATCGTGAATCTCTATTTATTTACAAAAACTTATCGAAACGTGTTTCGATAAAAAGTTTTTGTCCCCATCGTCTAGAGGCCTAGGACACCGCCCTTTCACGGCGGTAACAGGGGTTCGAATCCCCTTGGGGACGCCATATATTAAGTTAAATGATTTAACTTAAGTTCAAAAACAAGGATTATTAACTACCGCCTAGGCCAGTTAATAAATAGTTTGATAGAGGTTTCATTTTTGTAAAGCATCAAAGTTAGGTCGCGCAATTAGCCAATTTTTTTGCCTTACAAAAACTTATCGTAACGTGTTTCGATAACCGAAGTTTTTGTCCCCATCGTCTAGAGGCCTAGGACACCGCCCTTTCACGGCGGTAACAGGGGTTCGAATCCCCTTGGGGACGCCATATAATGAAGCCGCTTAAGCAATTAAGCGGCTTTTTTATTGGCTAAAGATAATGATGACCCTTCGGTTTGACAAAAATGTCTGGAGCATTTTTGAACGTGCTTTAGTACGGCCCAACGGGTGAGGGGTGGGATAGCCCGAATACAAAAATGTCTGGAGCATTTTTGAACGTGCTTTAGTACGGCCCAACGGGTGAGGGGTGGGATAGCCCGAATACAAAAATGTCTGGAGCATTTTTGAACGTGCTTTAGCACGGCCTAATATCAATGGGTCGTTGTGAATTTAAACTATCCAGTAACTCATTAGCACCAGACTGAGGCTTAATGCATTATCTTTGGTTGTGATAAAAACTTAAAGCAGAGCAATAGGGTGTTCTTATCAATCATCTATATCTGAATGTATTGCCTCAATATTAATAATGTTAGAGCGATTAAGTGTGATCTTGAAACGCTGAATTTGCTGCTGATTTTGTTTATCTGTATGCATTAAAACTACGTTGATTTGATAACGACGTTCAACTGCTTGTTTTGTTATTTTATTGCTGTCGAGTGAATATAAACGGCCTTCACCTTTTTTTAAAAAACGAATGAAGGGGGTTAAATTGAAATAAATACGTTGTTGAATTTCATCGTAGCCCGGTAAAAAATATTTTGCATTTACTTTCGTGTCACTGCGGAAATGCAGTAGTTGTGCGGCCTGTTTGTTTTGTTGTCTGCGGGTTTGAAATAATTTATCCACCTGTATGGGTAAATCTTTATTGCGAATATATTCAAGCCATATGGTTTGACTCGCCACTCGACTTTTATTGACACTATGACTGTAAATTATTTTCCATTTGGGCAGACCTTTTTGAATGCGGCGCCAAATGATACGTGTGATATCGTCCTTAAATATTTCCCTTAAACCATAAATGACGCCCAACATGCCAACTAATGCAATCGTCACTTCAGTAAAGTTAGTGCGCGCATTTAATACTAGCACCATAACAAAAGCCATAATAACAGCAGTGACTGTGCCACGTACCATGCGGTTTAAACTAGTATTGAGGTTTTTAACTTCTTTTTGAAATACCACACCATATTCAATTAATCGTTGCAGCAATCGCATTTTATTGGTGATGCGATTAGGGTCACTTAAAGTAACTTGTGAGTTATATTGGTTCTCTTTTCGGTATTCATTTTCACTGCGACACAAAGTCAATAAAAAGTTTTTTTCACTGGTAAAATCATTACTTTTGGGGGCTCCTGACAGAAGTTTTAAAAACGATTGTTCCACTTGCCAACTGAGGTAGTTGTCGGCGTTTTTAAAATATGCGCTGAGTTTTTGATCCGGAGGCGTATATCTTCTTAGTTTTTTTAATAGTCCTGATATTTGCTCTGCCAACTCTATGGCTTGCGGATAAAAATCCTTGCTTTCTTTAAGCTTAATGGTTTGTTTTATATCCGTATCCAAGGCAATACGAATTTGATATGAAAATAAATTAAGGTTTAAGCGGTAGTCACTTTGTTCACCCTTTTGTTGGCTAATAAAGCGACTTCGTACTAAAGGTAAATGCAGCTGGTATGAGTAATAAGCACTGTGGCTTTGTATGCTGTTATGAAAATAATGTTCTTCTGCTAAGGTTTTGGGGCTAATACCCATTTCATCCGGTAAAGAAAAATAAAGATCGAACCTCTGCTGGTCACTAGGCAATAACTGGTAACTGATTTTTATGGAAAGGTTTTCGTCTTGGGTGAGGTTGATTTTGTTCACTTATATCCTCTTTTCCTTGTGGGTTATATTACTTCACATCAACTGGGCAATTATGTTTTATTTTACCATGTAAAGTCAGGTTGTTTAATAAGCTTGGTGTGATTAACTATAACGGGTTTGTTCGAGGTTGCTTATTACAATATTTCAGGTTGTAGCTTATAAGCAGCATTGGCGAATTTTAACCTTGCCGCTTAGCTACCTCATTCCTCCTGTGTCAGGATAGTTGTCACCACTTAGATTTCAATGTTTAACGTCAACAGGGGCATTCACGCGCCTTGATTAAGCTTCTTTAAATCTTGCTGAGCGGCCACTTCTTTACTGGGATTGGTATAAGCTTATTGATAGAATATAACGAATCTTTTTTGAATGAATAATTTATGAGCAATACCCTATCAAACGTCGAATCCCCTTGTGTCCGAAATTGCTGTCTTGATGATAAAGATATGTGTTTAGGGTGTTTTAGAATGTTGGATGAAATATTGATTTGGGGTACGGCGAGTTCACAGCAGCAACTTGATATTGTAAAGGCAATTTCAGTCCGTAAGTTAATAAAAGCCAAAAGCGAATTACGCTAGTGCATATTACTTTAGCCCCGATGGAAGGGGTAGTTGACCATTTAATGCGCGATATGTTGACCCAAGTGGGTGGATTTGATTTGTGCGTGACTGAATTTGTGAGGGTCGTCGATCAGTTAATGCCCAAGCGTGTGTTTCATCGAATATGCCCAGAGTTAAATAATCAAGGTTTCACACCAAATGGTGTGCCAGTCAAAGTGCAGTTATTAGGTCAGCATGCTGATTGGTTAGCAGAAAATGCCTTTCGAGCTGTTGAGTTAGGCTCCCATGGTGTTGATCTTAACTTTGGTTGTCCGGCTAAAACGGTTAACAAGAGCAAGGGGGGGGCGATATTACTGCGCGAACCTGAAACGATTTATAAAATTGTCAATGCTGTGCGCCAAGCTGTTCCTAAAGAACACACTGTGAGTGCCAAAATGCGTTTGGGTTTTGATGATACTTCTTTGGCGATAGCTAATGCACAGGCCATTTCTGATGCAGGGGCTAACTCATTAGTTATTCATGCCCGCACCAAAGTGGATGGTTATAAGCCACCTGCTTATTGGGACTGGATTGCGAAGATAAAACAAGATGTGGATATTCCTATTGTCGCTAATGGTGAAATTTGGAATGAGCAAGACGCGGTAAATTGCCAACAGCAATCTGATTGTGACAATATCATGTTGGGGCGCGGTGCTTTGGCTATGCCTAATTTGGCTCAGGTAATAAAAAATACCGAGCAACACATGCTATGGGAGCACGTTAAGGCTTTGTTGGTGCTGTATTCTGGTTACGAACTGTTTGGTGATAAAGGTAAATATTACCCGAATCGGGTGAAGCAATGGTTGGGTTACTTGAGTCGTCAATATCCAGAGGCAAAGGCGCTGTTTATGCGTATTCGTGCTTTGAAAAGCGCAGATGAGATTTTGCAGCAAATCCAATCCTAGTCAAATCTCGATAATGTAATTAGGATAATCTCAGTCAACATATACTTTCAGGAAAAACATGAAAATTTTAAGTAAGAATCGATGGTTATTTAAATTAGTTTCTGTTGCAGGTTTTTTACTTTGTTGGGTTATTCAGATTCTGGCGAAGATAAAATCAAAGAGCATACTTGCTGGTCTTGCTCTGAGGATGGCGGCCGACTTTCTTACTCTGCAGGTGTATCTCATGGCTTGTTGTTCAGCTCGGTTGACCGACTGTACAGAGCTTGTTTAAGTGGGTGCATTGTGCCCGAGTGACCCCGCACCGATGAACTTATTTCCATACCGTACTTATATTATTATCAAAATGAATTCCTATAAAAGTTAATTTATTTTATTTGGTGATTTTTTACTCTGCTAGGGAAAAATAATATCGCCTAATGTTTTTTGCATATCTTTCGCTATGATAAGTTGTGCTTTGGCATTTGGATGAATGCCATCCCGTTGCATTAAGTTTTTATCTAAAGCTATGTTTTGTAGAAAAAAAGATAGTAATTTCAGCTCGTATTTTATGGCTAAATCGGAATAGGTATTGGTAAACATCCGTGTGTATCGTTTTCCATAATTGGTCGGTATTTGCATTTGTTGCAGTATGACTGTTACCTCACTTTTTTGAGAAAATAGAATGATTTTTTCCAGATTATCGCGCATCTTACTCACTGGGTGACCTTGCAAACCATCGTTACCACCTAGTTCAACAAAAATGTGCGTAGGACTATGCTGCTCTAACAGTCTTGGTAATCTAGCAAGTGCACCGTCTGTGGTTTCTCCGCTGATGGCGG
>CAJQKX010000292.1 GCA_905479025.1 uncultured Paraglaciecola sp. | reverse complement strand
TAGGCAGGGGAGCAATCCTGTTTGTATTGGACAGAAGCAAAAATGGTTTTTACTGCAGCTCGTCTGTAAAGATGACGATGTGGACTTACTACAATCAGGCCATCCTGAATTTGACGACTGGCGTTGGGTGAGCTTTTGGTACCCATTGCGTAACGTGGTGTCTTTCAAGCGGGATGTATATCGCCGTGTGATGAAAGAGTTTGCTGCTACTGCTATGCCAGAGATTGTAGGGCAGAATCAAGGTAACTATCAAAAATCAAAGCGTCGCAGAAAAGCTTAATGATCGAATCCGTTATACATCAGAGATAAATACGTTTTATGCTAACTACGCTCAAACGCATCGTTCAAGAAGTCAATCAAATTCCAATATTTGATGATGCGTTAAGCTGTTTGGCAAATAGATTAATAGAAGCTTTAAAAGTTGACTCATGTAGTATTTATTTGGCAGATTACGAACATCAACATTTTATGTTGGTCGCCACTGAAGGTTTAGCAAAGTCCGCTGTAGGCCAAGTTTCTGTTGGTTTTTCTGAAGGTTTAGTTGGCCTAATCGGTCAACGAGAAGAGCCACTCAATATTAGCGATGCTCAAAGGCATCCTCGCTTTAAGCACTACCCAGAAGTACGAGAAGATAGTTACCACGCTTTTTTGGGTGCCCCAATAATCCATCAACGCAAAGTACTCGGTGTATTAACTCTTCAGCAGCAACACAAAAGACGTTTTAGTGAAGACGAAGAGGCGTTTTTGGTGACGCTTGCTATGCAGTTGGCTGTCGAGATTGCTAATGCTAAAGCACGAGGTTCGATTAATCTTTTACAAGAAAACATTCCTAAAGATTGGCAAAAATCGCTAAAGGGTGTTCCAGGCTCTTCTGGGTTAGCTCGCGGTGTGGGTTATTTACAGAACATGATGGTCAGTATTCATAACCATATTCCTAAGCGCAGTAAAAATCAGCAGGTACAAATTCAAAATTACCGTCAGGCAGTGAAACAAACGCAGGCGGACATGGCAGTATTATCTGAGCGAATTCAAGGTGAAGTGCCTGATGACGTTCGCGCTATTTTCCAACTGTATTACCACTTACTCGATGCAAACAGCTTAGGCCGAGATGTTGAAAAAGAAATCAAGTCTGGCTGGGATGCACCCACATCTTTAAAAATGGTAGTAGAGAATTATAATCGTCAATTTCAAGCAATGAATGACCCTTACATGCGCGAACGTGCTGTAGATGTTGAGGATATGGGCAATCGTGTGTTGGCTAATATATTGGGAATAACTGCTGATAAGCAAGTTGAACGCGTGATCCCAGAACATTCCATTTTAATAGCCGAAGAAGTCACCGCCGTAATGTTGGCTGAGTTTCCAAATGAAAAACTCATGGGCATAGTGTCTATGCGTGGTTCAAACAACTCCCACGCGGCGATTATGGCAAGAGCCATGGGTGTCCCTGCAGTGATGGGGCTGAGCAATATACCTATTGCTTTATTGAACGAAAAAGAAATTTTACTAGATGGCTATACTGGTGATGTCATTGTTTCGCCAAATATAACTATTAGGCGCGAGTTCGACCAGCTTGTTATTGAAGAACAATTATTATCTGAACGTATTCATTCTGAATATACTTTGCCTGCTATCACCACAGATAATTGCGAAATACGATTATTTACAAACGCAGGTTTGTCACTTGAAACAGAAAAAAATGATAATCCATATTCTGATGGTGTAGGGCTGTTTCGTACCGAAATTCCTTTTATGATGCGGGAACGCTTTCCTACTGAACAAGAGCAGGTGAGTTTATATCGAACTTTACTTGAAGCTGAACCTAACAAACCATTTACTATGCGTACTTTAGACGTGGGGGGAGATAAACCTTTACCTTACTTTCCTATTTCTGAAGAAAATCCATTTCTTGGTTGGCGTGGAATTCGAATGACGCTCGATCACCCCGAAATTTTTTTAGTGCAAATTCGAGCAATGCTACGAGCCAGTATTGGTTTAGAAAACTTAAGTATTATGTTGCCGATGATAACGTCGGTAAGTGAAGTAAGTGAAGCTAAACGTCTTATCAGGCAGGCTTTTTATGAGATAGAAGAAGAAGCCCAAGAGCATGGTGAAAACCTACAAATGCCTAAAATTGGGGTGATGCTTGAAGTTCCTGCCGTTCTTTATCAATTACCACAGCTGTCTAAAATTGTTGACTTTTTCTCGGTAGGCAGTAACGACTTAACTCAATATTTACTGGCGGTAGACCGTAATAACTCTCGTGTGGCTAATTTATACGATAGCTATCACCCAGCTGTATTGAGCGCTTTGTATAGTATTGCTAAACATTCTGAATTGTTGCAAGTGCCGGTTACTGTCTGTGGTGAATTAGCTGGAGAACCTGGTGGTGTTGTATTGTTAATTGCAATGGGTTATTGGAAACTCAGTATGAACAACCATAACTTACTCAAAGTGAAATGGATAATACGCAATATTCACCGGGGTAGTGCAGAGCAACTGTTAGCCAAAGTATTGACCTTAAACAATCCGCAGGATGTGCGAGAAGAAATAAATCACTATCTTGAATCAGTTGGGTTAGGTGGTTTAATTCGCGCTGGGATTTAAGAAAACACAAATTTTGAAGTATTAAGAGACGAGTAAGAATGCAACAATATTTAGATTTATTAAAAGACATCAAAGAAAACGGTACAATCAAAGGAGACAGAACAGGAACAGGAACAGCCTCAGTATTTGGTCGTCAAATGCGACATGATTTAACAAAGGGTTTTCCATTGTTGACAACAAAAAAACTCCATTTTAAAAGTATTGCCAATGAACTTATTTGGTTTCTAAGTGGTGATACTAACACTAAATGGTTAAATGAAAATGGTGTTAAAATTTGGAATGAATGGGCAACTGAAGATGGTTCACTTGGTCCTGTTTATGGTAAGCAATGGACTCAATGGCCTACTAAAGATGGCGGTTCTATTAATCAAATTGAATACGTAGTTAACCAGCTAAAAAACAACCCAAATTCAAGACGTATTTTATTTCATGGCTGGAATGTTGAATATTTACCTGACGAAGGTGTTTCGCCACAAGAAAATGCAGAAAACGGAAAAATGGCGTTACCGCCATGTCATCTGCTTTATCAATTTTATGTAGCTAACGGTAAGTTATCAGCACAGCTTTATATTCGAAGCTCAGACAGTTTTTTGGGTTTACCATACAACATTGCATCATTATCATTGTTAACACATATGTTGGCACAACAATGTGATTTAGAAGCACATGAAATAGTCGTTTCAATTGGTGATTCACATATTTACTCAAATCATAATGAGCAAGTTGAAGAACAATTATCAAGAGAGCCAACAGCATTACCAAAATTAAAAATCAACAGAAAACCAGACTCAATATTTGATTATAAGTTCGAAGATTTTGAAATTGTTGGCTATGAAGCTCACCCAAATATTAAGGCGCCAATTGCCATTTAATCAATTTGAAGCGGATTCGACATATATGTGAATAATGGCCACGTCTGCCCGAGCATATTAAAGTTTGAAACTATATATTATGGGTTCATTGTGGGTTCTAATGTGCTCAAGAGAGCTATGAAGTTGCTCAAACTCAACTGTTATTCGCCTTATCAGATGAGCAAAAAGTTGCTACTCGATTTTTGCTCGCCTCTTATACACCCTTATCAGAGTAAGGAGAGGCAGAGCTATACCAGTCACTGTAAAATCTAGTAG
>CAJQKX010000291.1 GCA_905479025.1 uncultured Paraglaciecola sp. | reverse complement strand
AAAGGAGTTGGGCGTTTTTTTGCCTCAGCGCCAACACTCCACCAGCAGCCACTAGAAAATACGTGGCAAAAATACGAGTGAGTTGCTTCAGCGCTATATCCCACAGCGTGGGCCAAGTCTGGGGCCTCACTCTACCGGTTAAGGCGCGCTAGACATCCGGATACTCACCCACCAAATCAACAGCCCTTTCTTTAAGTATCGCTCTGATTTTCTTCTTTTCGTGTTCCGACAGGCCCTGCCCCTCTGAAGTGCCGCCCAACTTATTACCGAGCACCTCATCACAGGTGCCTGTCATTTCCACTTCAACATAATCAAAGAGTTTTTTTAGCTTTGGGTTCTCACTCGGTATCGCGCTGACAACTTCTTCATGAGATATCACAAAAGCATTTAAATCCGATGCTAATTGGCTCTTGAACCCTGAATAATTCTTCGCCCAAATTTGCATTGGTTGAAAGGGGGCATCCTCAAAGGAATTATAAAAATCAGTGCGCTTCAGCGATGCGTACGCGTCGAAAGGATGTCGGTAATGGAACACAATCTTAGCGTCGGGGTAAATAGATCTAAAAAAAACTGCATTTTCCACACCAAA
This sequence comes from uncultured Paraglaciecola sp., assembly GCA_905479025.1. The sequence goes on along the minus strand of CAJQKX010000291.1, from coordinate 4,402 downwards.
GTTTCGTACTTCCTTAAACCCCCAACGAGAAAAACCCTTGCTTAAACTGGGCTCACAATACAGCTGGTCAAACAAGCCTTTAAAAGCAGGCACAATACTCTCGGGACTAGGGCATATCGTTGGCGCCCACATCTGGTGCAGCGGTTCTATCTCTGCTTGATCCCGCATCCACTGCGCTTCTGAAAAAGATTGCGTCGCAAGGTCAAACATTCGCCTAGCGGGTATAAGAAACTGAGGCTCCCCCCAAATAAGCAACTCATCTGTGGTATTTAACAAACGCTGTAGCAATGTGCTGCCAGTTCGCCAGCTAGCAGAAAAGATAAATACTGGTGCAATGGTTTTATTCATACATCTTCACATATTGCTGCGTGTTTATTCCGTACAAGTCAATCATAAACAGTACCAAATGCGTTCCCCTAAAGAGCTCAACAGTGCTTCCTATAAAAAGGGTTTGCGTAAGACTCGTTTAACGATACTCAACGAGGGAAAGACCTATCTAAACTTCGCACTCAGAGCAAGACCCCTTGCCGTTAGGGCGCTGATTCTACCTCAAGTTTGCCTACGTGTTTTATGTGACCAGTTTTCATATCGTAGAGGCTAATATCGTATGCGCCCAGTCGCGTCAGATACCTCTCGGCCAAAAAGCCACCTGTTATCTCGCCATTATCGTGGGCGGTGTCAATCAGTCTGCTCTCCAGAACAACCGACACGTCTTCACCAGCACAATCGGTCTTAATCCAGATCTCTGAGTTGCCATTAAAACTCCGATTAAATGTTTGCCCTTGAGCTACTCTTTTTGGTCCCCAAGCCTCAACACTGCACTGCTGCACGGTGTTACCTTCCAGGGCTTTATCCCCAGCTGTCACCTCCAGCCCGCCTGCACAAGAAGCAGGTCGAATAATCATGGAGAAGTCCACATCCGTTGCTGCGGTCTCAACATCAAAGCCGGAGGATGTTCTAGTCATATACACAAAACGTGAAGCGCTCAATTGCTCCGGCCAGTAAGGCTGCTCTTCCTCACCCACCTGTTCAAAGGCCATATTAGAGGCTAGAACAACGCGTTCCCCCGAGGAGAGACCTACTAATATTTTATTGAGATCTTTCAGGCGTTGTTTAAATTTTCCAGCGAAAAAAAGCTGCTGCTCTATCTGATCGTCCTCATCCAGAATCACAGCGAAAATGCCGTCATGGTTGCGCACCGAGCGGCCACTGCCAGAAAATCTACCGGTTAAATATACCCTCCCCCAGCGCAAATGAAACGTGCTCGTGTTTGGATCGAGACGAGCATGCGCCGAATATTCACATACCTGATTGTCAGCTGCTTTATACGCGAAGGTATTCCCCAAATCATAGACAGCGTTCATCGCTTTGCGCTTGTCGCAGTTATCCAAAGGTAGCGTTAACGGCCGCTCATGCGAAGCAGAACTTACACAGTCTCCCGATTTATTTGAGATCGGCTCACCATTCGTGTCGTAGTCTCGGTAGCGGGTCAGCACGTAACGTGCTTTAGCAGGCTTATTGATATGTGAACGCGCTAACACAAACTCCGCATCATGCTCAATTTCGAGCAAATCTAGGACATTTGCAACCATATCGAGGGAAGACATCTGCGCCTTGGTATCCCAGCTTTCTAGCGTCTTCTTGCGTTTCTCAGGCACTATTACAGTAGTAAACAGACGCTTATCTTTCACTCCCTCCTTCTGAAAAAGCCGGTGCATATCTCGACTACTAAAAACCCCGTGGTCTGCTTGGATATAGACAACGGTGTCTTCAAGTATGCCGCCATCCTCTAACTGGTGGAGAAAGTTATCCAATAGAAAGTCCGTGCAGTGAATCGCATCGATGAACGGTTCATCAGATAGCGGATAGTCTGGGCAGCCCTGGTAGAGATACCCCGGCACGTGTGTCCCTAGCGTTAAGAGCGTCAGGTTAAAAGGCGCAGGTTCTTTATGCATTGACTTTATCTGTTCAAAGGCCTGACTAAATAGCGTTGTATCAGGAAGACCCCAGATGCTGTTCTGATCACGAAATCCTAAAGATCGCCAGTGCCGCAGGCCAAAAACCTGATCGTAGCCATGCTCCAGTAAAAAGTCGCCCTTTCCTGCAAAAGATAAATTAGCCCCTCCCAGATAGACCTGTTTATACCCAGCTTTTTTTAACACATCGCCCATGCAGGGCAGTTTAGCAATCCGTGCCTCAGCCTTCGTAAGCGAACTATTGGAGTACGCCATGTTAACCAACGTGCCGCACTGTGAATTAAAGATGCCTTCAATGGTCACATACCCTGAAGAAAGATTGTTGGCAAAGCTGTAGTACGTTTCATTCATCCTGTCCATGTTCGGCGTCAAGCCGGGATACTGCTCATTCTCAGTCAAATTTTTGTTGAATGATTCGAGGTAAATCACCACAACGTTGTAGGGATCCTTGGGCGCCTTCGCTTTAACAAAGCTTTTCTCTTTCGGTAGTGGCGTCTGAAGGCGCAATGGCGCAAGCACATTAAACGCATCCGCTCTTACCACCGCAGCATTTAGAGCCGACGTTTCTCCCCCCTTGGCAAACCGCTGGTAACCCGTTGCAAGTAGCAGCTCTGGCGCACTGTTGCTGCCGAAAGCCAATAAAACCCCCGACATAACTAAAGCCAGCACGCCGAGAAGCAAACCTTGCTGCTGAGAACCTAGGCCAAGTTTAAGGAAAAATAGAAAAAACAACGTAACTAGCAGTATCAATGGCAACATTGCATAACTGTATTCCGCAAAAGCAATTCTTGCCGACTTTAACTCCGCGTGAGCAAAAAACTCGATGGTAAATCCCATTCCGGTAAAGTCTTGTAAAAAACCGTAGGAAAACCGAACCAGCAAACTTGCGACTATCAATATCCCCACTGTCAAGATGGCCATAATGGGGTGAAACCTAGAGAGAAAAATAAATAGTGCGTAAAACAACAAAGCGATACCCAAGGCCCCACAAACGAGCTCTAAGGGATCACCTACAGAACTTGGATATAGTTGCTGAATAAGCAGCATCGGTAAAAGCAGGGCAAAAAACATCGCAATCAGGAACTTCATAACGTACTAATACAATCTCCAGTGTTTGGTGACCTGCCCATTAAATAAATCGCATCTCAGACCATCTTTACTGGCGAAGCTGGCAGACATTATCAGCGTGCCAGTCTGCATCCCTGCAGGTAGCGTAGATAGTGCCATGTTACGCATTATTGCCCGAGCGGTCTTTAAACTTTAGGGAAATAATCAGAAGGCTTCAGGTAACGCGCTAAGCATAACTCACATTTTGGCAGTGTAATGCCCCCCCCTAGACATAACAGGACACGCCTTCAAGCGCGAGCGGCAGATGTTGCTCAGACACTAAAAAAGCACTGAAACCATCGTTTACCTCATTTCCTTATTCGGTGGACGCTAATTAGGTAATGGTAGGGTTATTCGCTGGCCGGATGGGTTAGAAAGCGAGGGTGACACTCGTTACCAGCTTTCCCACATTACAGGTACCGTACCAACCATCTTCGAAGCTGTGAAGCGTGTTGGTCCAGCCATCGCAGGTCGCCAAGACTTTCTGGGCACTCGCAAATTTGGGAGTGAGTTGCTTGGGCGCTATATCCCACCGCGTGCTATTCTCTACCCAAGTTGTCGTCTACAAGTTAGTCATGCTCGCTTTCGCACTTACGATATTCACTTCTGCATTTTTGCTGTTTCAGATTCAACCTCTGATCACCAAATTCATCTTGCCCTGGTTTGAGACATGACAAAGAAAAATGAGAAATTTATACCAGCACAATCGCTGCTGCGGGATACAATTTCGTGACTCCCTACATTTTAAAGATTGAGATCATTAACAACGCTGCCTTTAAGTTTTTAAGCGCTTCTGGGCATGAAGATGACAAGACACGCAAAATATTAGCGAGTCATGCAGCCTCATCGCGCTTGGGATTTATAACAGCACGTGGTAACTGGCCAGATCGCCCGATCTTTAAAGATCCACGAGTGAAGCTTCATGTGATTAACGACACCCGTTTATTTTTGACGCAACGTAATCTCATTCCAAATTTACCTGCAACAAATTCTGACAAGGTTAACTCTATTTTTCATCCCACACTGCCATCTGGGGATATCTGGAATAAACTCGATGCTTGGTAACTTTGATTTTTAGGAAGCAGCTGCTAGGTCCTAAACAAGCGGATTAACAATGCGATGTTGAGTAATTGCAGGCTCAGCGAAGGCAGCGTATTCATTTCGGGGCCGTAGCATTAGCAGCCCCCTTTACAAAAAGAGACTTTATGAGTTTTACCACATTAGGCTTATCTGAAGCGCTAGTTAAAGCTGTTGCTGAACAAGGCTACGACACACCTACCCCCATACAAGCCAAAGCTATTCCCGCGGTGCTTGAGGGG
>CAJQKX010000290.1 GCA_905479025.1 uncultured Paraglaciecola sp. | reverse complement strand
TATTGTTTTTATTGAGTGAAATGGTGGATTTTTATACAAAACAGAGTTATACTGGACTCTTCTGTGATTATCATACTCAGATGAAATCAAAATTGTCTGAGCTAACATCTCTACTATCAATCCCATCAAGAAATATATCCACTTTGCCAAATTCAATCAGCAATCCAGCTTTTGTATCTGTGAAGTCTATTTCTTTCAAACGGTTGACCCCGTTTGTAATAGCAATGACATCATTGCCACCAAAATCCTCGATTGTGTCTTTGCCTGATTTCTTATTGAATACAAACGTGTCCGCGCCTGAACCGCCAAAGAGCCTGTCATTACCTGTGCCGCCATCAAGCCTATCTTTGCCACTACCGCCTTTGAGAGTGTCTTTACTGCTACCACCGTACAGCTTGTCGTCACCCTTTTCGCCGTGGAGCTTATCTTTGCCACTGCCGCCATAGAGCTTGTCTTTGCCTTTGCCGCCTTTCAGCGTGTCATTACTGCTACCACCATACAGCTTGTCATCGTTCTTTTCACCGTAGAGCTTATCTCTACCGCTACCGCCGTAAAGCTTATCGTTTCCTCTACCACCTTCCAACTTGTCTGCTCCTCCGTATGTCTTGATTTTATTGGAAGCAGAGTTGCCATGAACCTTATCGCCACCCTTCTTAGAGCCAGATACACTTTCAAACCCTGAAATCGTATCATTGGAGGCCCAAGATCCAGACACCGCATTGGTCGCAAGATTGATATTTACGCCTTTAGCGCTGTCATAATAGCTTATGTAGTCCCTGCCAGAACCGCCAGCGAAAGTCTCTATTCCCCCACCAACTCTTACATAATCGTTACCAATACCAAGTTCGACTACGTCTACGCCAACTCCAGTATAAACTCTATCGTTGCCACCGTATGTTTTAATAGTATTCGATTGGGAGTTTCCATACACCTCATCATCGCCACTTCCAGAGATCACGTTTTCTATGCTCTTTATGGTGTCTAAACCATAACCAGTATCTTGAGCCGAAGTTCTTCCAATTCTTACAGTAGCATTGGTAGTGCCTGTAAAAGAAACAGTATCTATGCCATCGCCACCGTCTAGGATGTCATTGCCAGTACCACCCTGCAATGTATCATCGTCAATGCCACCAAAGAGCGCATCATGGCCAGAACCACCATTGAGTTTATCTTTTCCAATACCACCATAAAGTACATCGTCTCCGACATTACCAATTAATTTATCATCACCACTGTCGCCAAAGATAAAATCGTCACTACTACTACCATAAAGAATATCATCACTGGAACTGCCCTCAATATAGCTGCTGTAGTCATCACTAAATGTCAAAAGATCCTGATATCGAAATGCATTTCCATTAAAAGAGAACCATTCGACATCATTAAAAACTATATCAACAAAATCATTAATAACCCGAATAGAAGTTTCAAAAAATGCAAAGGAGTAATTTGCTAAATTAAGCGAAAAATACGCCCAATCTGTCCCGTTTCCCCCAGATAATTCGTCATTTCCATTACCACCGTAAAGGTTATCATCTCCCTCGCCACCATAAAGATTGTCACTGCCGTCACCACCGTAAAGTGTATCATTACCACTACCACCAATAATACTGTTATTGGCAGCATTACCAGTGACTGTGTCATTCCCAGATCCCAGCTCGGCCTTCTCTAAAACTGTCCCACGGGCGATGCCCATATTTCCGATCAATCCACCAAAATCTGAAAATTGCTGGGCTCGCATGTCAATGCGTGCTCCACTGCTCAGATAGCTGAGGTCGAGAGTATCATATCCACCTTGGTCATAGATGGTGAAAGCTATAGGATTTCCTCTGACATTTGACGTTGTCCTACCCGTAACCAGCTCATCAAATACTTCGTCAAGATAGTTTCCAATATTTGAATTGGCCCCGTATGTAGTGTCACCAGCTGTCACAGTGCTGTTTCCTGGTGCGCCATACAAGTTTTGACTGGCAAGAATATCTGCCATCATTGGACCTGCTAGATATGCTTGAGAGGCATTGGTTGTAGTATTCTCAGACTGGCTGAAGTAGGACATGATAGACATTTGCCAGCTATCATTTGAGAAAGTGTTATCAATTCCATAGGTTGCTGAGCCATTATAATCGCCTTGGTGACCCAAGCCTATTGCATGACCAATTTCATGTACAAATGTTTGGAAAGAATAGCTGTCTATTGACGTGCCATAGTAAGACAGCCATGCCCTAGAAATATTTAATTCAACACCATCCGAGCCTCCATACCCAGGAAAATAGGCATACGCACCGCCGGATTCATCGTCCATGGTGATCATCTCACCGGACGATACTTCAACGAAATCAAGATCAACAACAGCTTCCCAGGCGTCCATAGCCCAGCGAGCCAATTGCTGGCCTTCTGTTGTCAATCCCGACAGATTAACCGTAATCGCATTAGAGGAAGAGGTATTGAATTTTATTTCGCGGCCTGCATAGCCCTCAGTTAAAAAGAGGGCTAGGTCATCCAATGTTCCAGCCGAACCATCTGGCTCACTGGTATTGACAGACAAGGTATATGTTCCTGTTTGACTTGAATATGCATCTGCAACCAGATGGTAAGTCCCAGACGTGGACGCGGTGTAAGTAATCTTGGAATTAAGGCCTGTTCCACCATCATCATTGTAAGTTAATAAAGATCCTGCGCTATCTCTCAAATAAAGATAAGGATCGCTTAATGAACCTCCGTTCAACGAAATTTCATAAGTCTCGCCAGCAACAAAGTCGATTTTTACCCAATCTGCATCTGCACTGTCCGACAAACTACCAACGAACGAGTCGCCAACGGACATTGAGTTGGTCGTATTTGTATTTTCTTGAGCTCCCTCTTTTTCACTAACTGTGGCGTAAAAAGGGTCTAAACCGTCAGGATGGCGGCTGGGGTCAAATGTTCCCGTGGCAAGACAAAGCGTGCACATGAGATCAGTTTATATTACATTTTTTTGACATTTATCTGCTCCTCAACAAAGCACATAATTGCAGATTAAAAAAATAAATTTTTTAATTCGTATCATCATTTTTCAATAAAGTCTTTATTTATTTTTATAACGAGTCAATTTATGATTTTCTTTATATTTACGCCTAATTACCCAGCTTATATTATCGCCATGCAAAATTATTATACTTACCCAATATTCTCTATAAAATAGAAAGAACGGTATTTAAATTTTTTAGCCGAACAGTGGATAACGCTTTAAGTAATTTGTACAATAAAAGAGGAAGTTTTTTAATTAGGAAAACCGTAAAATGATTTCGCACAAGCAACCAGCTTACCTTTCTGATAGAGATCTTAAACAATTAAACATAAAGCCATCCGAAATTGCAGACGCAATTGAATCGGCGCTTATAGCAAAAGCTAATGGAAAACTTCATACTGCCCCTAAGTCGGCTATTTTGCCCGGTGACGGCCGCTATGCGATGTCTACTCTGGCAGTGGGAGACGACGGTTTCA
>CAJQKX010000289.1 GCA_905479025.1 uncultured Paraglaciecola sp. | reverse complement strand
ACATCTCGCACGAAAAGCCTTTGCCCCAGGTAAAATTCCTTTTCCCTTGCTCCATGTAGACACCACGTGGAAATTTCACGAAATGATTGCATTTCGTGACGAAGTAGCCAAAAAGCATGAGCTCAACCTGCTGGTGCATATTAACCCAGAAGGTGTGAAAATGAATGTCGGTCCATTCAGCCATGGTAGCTCTAAGCATACCGATATAATGAAAACCCAAGGCTTAAAGCAAGCATTGGATCATTATAAGTTTGATGCGGCATTTGGTGGCGCCAGACGTGACGAAGAAAAATCTCGGGCCAAAGAGCGTGTGTATTCTTTCCGCGACGAAAATCACAGGTGGGATCCTAAAAACCAACGCCCAGAATTATGGAACGTTTATAACGCACAAATTAACAAAGGCGAAAGCATTCGTGTATTTCCGATGTCAAACTGGACTGAGCTAGATATCTGGCAATATATTTACATGGAAAATATCGAAATTCCTTCCTTATATTTGGCAAAACCGCGTCCAGTAGTTAAACGCGACGGAGTGTTCTTTATGGTCGACGATGACCGGATGCCAATGGAAGAAGGTGAAACCCCTGAAATGCGCTCAGTGCGTTTTAGAACCTTAGGATGTTATCCATTAACAGGTGCAGTCGAATCAACAGCGGCGACCTTACCGGAAGTCATTCAAGAAATGTTGCTGACCAAAACATCTGAGCGCCAAGGACGTGTGATTGACCATGATTCTTCAGGCTCAATGGAGAAGAAAAAAATGGAAGGATACTTCTAATGGCGACTAACATAGTGTGGCATCAGCATGATGTTGATAAGGCTCGAAGATCACAAGCAAAAAAACAGAAAGCTTGCGTCTTATGGCTTACGGGGTTGAGTGGTTCAGGTAAATCAACGATCGCTAATTTGTTAGAAAAAAAATTGGCTGAACATGGTAAACATACCTATTTGCTAGATGGTGATAACGTGCGACATGGTTTGTGTGGTGATTTGACCTTCAGCGATAAAGACAGAGTAGAAAATATTAGGCGTATTGGTGAGGTATCTAAGCTTTTTGTGGATGCAGGTATCATAGTACTGACAGCCTTTATATCGCCTTTTAAAACAGAAAGAGATTTTTGTCGGCATTTATTAGCCGATGGCGAATTTATTGAAATATTTGTTGATACACCTATAGAAGAATGTGAAAAACGTGATCCTAAAGGCTTGTATCAAAAAGCCAGACAGGGTGACATTAAAGACTTTACTGGTATTGATTCCCCCTACGAAGCACCAGAAAACCCAGAAATAACCCTAGCATTTTCTGGACAAACGGCTGAACAATCTGCCGAACAACTTTTTGATTTACTCAAACAAAAAGGAATGGTCGCTTAATGTTAAACCAACAACTGATACAAAATATTATTGATATCAGTCACCTAGCAGGTGACAAGATCATGGACATATATCAGCAAGATTTTGCTATCTATGAAAAGTCAGATGAAAGCCCATTAACTGAAGCTGACTTAGCCGCACACAACTGCATTGTTGAAGGATTAGGTAAAGTATCAAATCTTCCTATTCTGTCGGAAGAATCTGCAAATATTTCATGGCAAGAACGCAACAGTTGGGATACCTATTGGCTAGTTGACCCACTTGATGGTACCAAAGAATTCATTAAGAAAAATGGTGAATTCACAGTGAATATCGCACTAATTAAAGACGGTGTACCAGTATTTGGTGTGGTATATGCCCCAGTTTTGGAACACACCTATGTCGGGGTGTTAGGCCGAGGAGCTTATAAAATCACCGCAGGTGTAAAAGCAGATATCACACCAAAAGCTTGGACCAAAGGCGAAACCTGGAAAATAGTCGGTAGCCGTTCACATCAAAGCCCAGAAATCCAAACATTGCTTGATTCTTTAGAAGGTGAGACGGAGTTGATTGCCATGGGCAGTTCTCTCAAATTATGTTTAGTCGCTGAAGGAGTTGCGCATCTGTATCCACGCTTGGGCCCAACGTGTGAGTGGGATACCGCAGCAGCGCAAGCTGTTGTCGAAGCCGCTGGCGGTAAGGTGACCATAATTGAAGATGCAACCGATGCCCTAAAAGCAGATGCTGCACCGCTTAGATACAATCAGAAAGATCCCGTTTTAAACCCTTATTTCTTAGTGAGTTGCTAATTATGAATAGCGAAAATACATTATTACAGTCCGATATATTGGGCTATCTAGATCAACATGAAAAGAAAGACATGCTGCGTTTTTTAACTTGCGGCAGTGTGGATGATGGTAAAAGTACCTTAATAGGCCGTTTGTTACACGACTCCAAAATGATTTTTGAAGATCAACTTGCTGCTATTACTAAAGACAGTAAGAAAGTGGGTACGACCGGTGACAAAGTAGATTTAGCCTTATTAGTTGATGGCTTACAGTCAGAACGAGAGCAAGGCATAACCATTGATGTGGCCTACCGCTATTACTCTACCGACAAACGTAAATTTATCATTGCAGATACCCCAGGCCATGAGCAGTATACCCGCAACATGGTCACAGGTGCATCTAATTGTGACGTGGCGATTATACTGATCGATGCTCGTGCAGGGGTGAAAACTCAAACACGACGTCATTCCTTCTTGGTTTCTTTATTAGGCATTAAACACGTTATCGTGGCCGTTAACAAGATGGACTTGAAAGACTACAGCGAAATAGTGTATGAAGAAATCAAAGCAGACTATCTAGCGTTTTCTAAACAGTTAGATATACCGGATATTCAGTTTATTCCCTTGTCGGCTTTAGATGGTGACAATGTAGTTAATGCTAGCGAAAACACATCATGGTACAAGGGTGAGACCTTGATGACCATGTTAGAGAAAGTCGAAATTAATGACGATATTAACGCCGATGATTTCCGTTTTCCTGTTCAATATGTCAACAGACCTAATCTAAACTTCCGTGGTTTTGCAGGCACAGTCGTGTCTGGTCAGATTAAACCCGGCGATAGCATTACTGCTCTGCCCTCAGGTAAGCAATCTAAAGTTAAAGCGCTGGTTAATTTTGAAGGTGAACAAGATAGAGTCTATGCACCTCTTACCACCACTATCACACTAGAAGATGAAATTGATATTTCTCGTGGTGACATGATAGTTAAAAGCGATAACTTGCCTCTGCATAGCCATGCCTACAGAACAAATTTGGTGTGGATGGATGAAGAGCCTATGATGCCAAAC
>CAJQKX010000288.1 GCA_905479025.1 uncultured Paraglaciecola sp. | reverse complement strand
CAAAAAAACCACAATGTAGAACAAACCAACGAAGCAAAATTAGCTGCTGAAAAAATAGTGGAAGCTAAAAAAGTTAAAGACAGACAACTGAACCAAAAAACCAAACAAGAAGCTGATAAAAAGGCACTTGTGGCGCAAATTAAACAGCTCATTGAAGCCAATAAACAACCAAAATTTGGTGGCTCTGGTCGCAAAGAAGAAGTTACCTGTAACTTTACTGATGGCACATTGATCAAACGTATGTTCGTCAGTCAAGTCACTCAAAAACAAATCAGCCAAGGTAAGCTCGCAATCGTAAAGTTTAATGATAGATATGAGTTAGTACCCATGCCAGTTGCCAATAAAATTGCTGAGCGAGATGGGGGTATTGTTGTTTATCGCGCCGACAATATTAGTGATGCGGATCAAAAAAGTAGCGAAGACGATGACTGGTATGCAGACTATGATATTCCAGATGATTTGAACTGGTAGGTGGACGTAATGTTTAACACCAACGTTTTTTGTAAAGGAACCTTTAGAGGAGATAATGCATGTTTTTATGTGGTTTGAATGGCAACTTTTAGTGAATAGAAGTAGTGATCATTTTTAAATTACAGCGTACTCTCAGGTTTTTTACACAATTGAAATGCGAAATTATCGTCGAAAACTTGTGATAAGTCGCTGATTGAGCTCACCAGTATCACTTGCCAGCCATTATTTAAGACAAATATTGCATGATAGCTGATAAGCGCAATATCAATTTTTAACCTTTAACCTTTTTAATAGTCTTATTGTTCAAATGACTTGACTCCATTGCTCCTGAACCTAGTCATTACAAGGCGTCATAGCAACGCCAATAGATAAATGTACACACAAAGAATATTTAAAAGATCTTAATCAAAGCACTAGAATGAAGTAGATTTAGTGTGATTTTAATTGAGCAACGCTGAATAAAGTTTTTAAAACTTCACCCAAAGTAAATGTCCTAGCGTATTTCGTCCTACGTCCGCGCTTCTTAAAATACTAAGTACATTGAGGGTCTAAGTTATTTATTTTAATGTGAATAAAGAGAATAATAATAATGAAACATTTCAAAAATAAAGTAGCGGTTATAACGGGGGCTGGCTCAGGTATTGGTCAGGCATTAGCCATTGAATTAGCTGGAAAAGGATGTCATTTAGCCTTATCTGATGTGGATCAAAAGGGATTACTAAAAACAAAGTTGATCATCGATTCTGGACCATCTGGTGCAAACGTTAAAACCTACATATTAGATGTTGCTGACAAGTCATTATTTTTCGATCATGCAAAACAAGTGAGTGAAGATTTTGGTCATATTAACCTATTAGTGAATAATGCAGGTGTTGCTTTATCGGCAAAGCTAGATGAGGTTAAGCGTGAGGACTTCGATTGGCTAATGAATATTAATTTTTGGGGGGTGGTGAATGGCACTGAGGCATTTTTACCTTATTTAAAGCAAAGTGGTGACGGCCATATTGTGAATATATCTAGTGTGTTCGGCATGATCAGCTTACCTTCTCAGGGTAGTTATAATGCCTCTAAATTTGCAGTTAGGGGCTACACAGAAGCACTTATCCAAGAAATGATTGCAGATGGTCATACTGTAGGGGTGAGCTGTGTTCACCCAGGTGGCATTGCAACTGATATCGCGAGAAATGCACGGGTAAGTCATAGTGATGATAAAGAGTTGATGACCAAAAATTTTGATAAGTTGGCCAGAACAACCCCCACACAAGCAGCACAAACTATTTTAAAAGGGGTGTTAAGAAACAAAGCCCGAATTATGATTGGGGCTGATGCCCATGTGATCCACTTCTTGGTTAGGTTGCTGGGTTCTGGTTATCAAGTATTAACTCGGAAATTGATGGGCAGTATGAATCACTAATCCGTGGGTTCATTATAGGAATGTAATGAACCGTCATTGGTGAATAAAAAAGAGACTTAGCCAGCTAGTTATTGAATTATTGCCCCCACAACACTACTGCACCTCTGGGAAGCAGGTCATGTATTTATAACAAAGCGACTTATTTTAGAATAATAGAAGCCAAAGTAATCACCTGCTTGTTTTGCGTGTAGCTACCAGAGCATTAAACATTATAATAAATTTTATGTTTATTAATACCTTGAACTTGGTATTTAACAAGCAGTTATGGCAATAGCACTGCAATGCTTTAAGGAAATATTTAGTTAATCATCTGCCAATCCATCTTGTATTACTAGATGCTTTGCAACAAAAACCTCATCAACTAAAAATATCTGATGTTGTAATGTATCCCAAACCGATTTGCCAATATCCGATATAACAAGATCAATATCTTTGTATCTCCCTTGAAATAAATTTTCTATTCGGTGTTCTGATTCGCCTATTGTATAAAAACACCCTTTAATTTGCGTATCCTCTGGAGCTGCTCAGCATCCTGTGTCACAACAAAGGAGGAGGGATAAACATTAAACAACACGCTTAGATAACCCAATTGAAGCGTTCATAAAAGTCAGATGAAATCGAGGATTAAACTCAAAGTCATCATTCTGGAAATAGATTTGATGATATGTCACGATAGAACTGTCACAAGGTGAACTTGGATGGGTCATAAAAACGGGATCGGTAGCACTTTAATAACCATAGAATCTAGCTTCTGGCGCTCTTCCACAGAAACATCATCTTCAAAAGATATTTCATCAAAATACTGCGCCGGACTGCCATGACTAAGCAGATACATGGGAGTGCATTGAATTATTATTTTAGACACCGCTTTGTTAAAAATATTTACAGAATTTTGTTTAAATTTTTTCGAAACCCCCAGCTTAATCGAAGTAACATTCGGTGGAATCCGCTCTATGATGTCATTATAAAGGTGAGAGCCATGTTTGAGATCACCAAACTGTGGCTGACTATTTACTTCGCACACAATCGTATTGTTTGTTCGCCATGGTTCTGATGCATCCTCTGAAATAAGGTCAACACCACTTATATTAAGGCTTAATGTTTGAGTAGCTTGCACGCATAGCTCTGCATTCTGTGGATGCAGAAACGAAAGAAAATCTTGGGATGTACCACCGCGACTTTCGTTTGAAGTTGCTGCTAATATAATTTTTTCACCATTACTGGGAATGGAGCTTAGCGTCAGACCTAATTTTTTCAAATTTAAAGTAGTAACATTGTCGATAGGTATCGGCTTCAGAGATGTATTTATAGAATTATGCTCTGGCGTCATATTTCTAACATTGATAATATCTCTAATGGATGAATTTCCATCGCCTATGATACTAGCTGGTTCCATTTTCCATACATCCATTACCTTTCCATGATGCACATGTACACGGTAGGAAAATCCTTTAATGAATTTTTCCAGTATTAAACTTTTATAATTAGCCGAAGCATTATCGAAGCATTGCTTTAGCTCAGTTTTATCAATAATATTTGCAAATACTCCCCGACCTTGCTCTTCAGCTTCAGGCTTGAGAACGACTGGGTAACCGATTTTTTCTGCAAAGGACACTGCTTCCTCAACTGTGTTAACACGCGCCTGCTCAGCAACAGGGAAGCCAGACATTTTCAATAGACGGTTCGTATCAAC
>CAJQKX010000287.1 GCA_905479025.1 uncultured Paraglaciecola sp. | reverse complement strand
CCTTTCACGTTTACGTTAATCCTCAGCGGTTGGTTGAACAAGAAGCGATAGGGGTGCACGGGATCACCAATGAATATTTGGCAGACAAGCCCATATTTAAAACCATAGCCAAAGAATTTATAGATTTTATTCGCGGTGCTCAACTGGTGATCCACAATGCACCATTTGACATTGGCTTTATGGATCATGAGTTTAATAGGCTGTCAGGTTTGGCAGTCAAAGCGTCTGCTGAAATGTGTACTGTGCTTGACACGTTAGATTTGGCAAGAAAGATTCATCCTGGGCAAAAAAATAATCTTGATGCACTGTGTAGACGCTATGGTATAGATAACTCACATCGAGAGAAACATGGCGCGTTATTAGATGCAGAAATTTTGGCTGACGTGTATCTAATGATGACAGGTGGTCAAACTGACCTAAATTTAAGCGGTAAGGCTAGTGGCGAAGGTGGCGTTCAAACAGAAACTATTCGT
The DNA here is from genome assembly GCA_905479025.1 of uncultured Paraglaciecola sp. Next base: position 2,861 of record CAJQKX010000287.1, on the reverse strand, counting down.
CGGTTGTCTACACAAAGAAAACCGTTAAAGGTTGTTATGGCAACGGCCGATGAGTTAAAACAGCATGAAACTAGATTAGACTTAGTGGCTGAAAAAGGTGGCGCCTGCATTTGGCGTGAATAGAGACAAATATTGACAAAGCAGTGGGTTGAGTAAATATGTTAAAATGGGCCGTATCTGCTCTAATTTTGTGGTTTTTTGCTTACGTGAGCTTGTCTGTTCAAGCTACTGCCCAGGAACAGCAGGATATTGCACCATCTTCAATTAACCAAGAAATTCTTCAAGGTCTTGATTCGCCTATTACCCAATTAGGTTCTGATTACCAAAATAGTATTGAGTTATTGCAAAACCGTTTTAGAGTCGATTTCGAAGTTGAAGAAATTACCATGATATTTTTTCGTGACTTCGGTTCCGCACCTATCGTTCTAGTGCAGCCAGATGGCTCCAAAATTTTTAAGTCTAACGCTGATGATAGCAGTATTTTTTGGTTTGATAGCTCTACTTACGACATGATAAGCATAAAAAATCCCGTGCCAGGCCCATGGCAAGCTGTTGGTCAGATTTCGCCTGAAAGTCGAGTTATGGTGATCAGTGATCTAGCATTACATACTAATCCTTTACCCAATATAATTTTTTCTGGTGAAATCCTTAAACAAACAGCCTACTTAACCAACAATGGTATGCCAATTGATTACACTGCATTTAGAGATGTGGTTGAACTGACTATTTCATTGTCGAGTACAAATAATCCCAATTTTAATAATTTTGGTGCCAATAAAGAACGCATCGCATTTTTTGAAGACAACGGTAAAGGCATGGATGAAATACCTTTAGATGGGGTATTTACTGGGCAGTTTAATCTTGCCATTGCAGATGGAGAATGGATCCCCACATTTACTGTATCTACACCTATGTATAGCCGTGAAAAGATCCACCCCTCTATTAAGTTAATGACCAATCCAATTAAAGTGAACGTTGAGATTGATGGCGGCGGCGATGGCTACCATAAACTTAAAGTGGATGCTCAGCGTGAATTTGTGGATATGTCTACATTACTGATTGATGGGAAAATTCGCTTTCCAAATGGCGATACTCAGAGCTTTTCTATTACAGATATGTCATCTGAAGTGCGTGAATATTTATTTGCCAATTATGATTATGGCCTATATCGCATCAAGTTAACTGCTTATGGAAATACTTATGAAGGCAGAGAATTTATTTTAGATGTGCCTGAATATAGCTTTCTATCAGAAGAACCAGAGCTGGCTGTGGTTGCTGTTGAAAAAGGTGTTCTGGATACCGCCATAACAGATAGTACTAATGAAAAAAGTGTCATGCCTAAACAAGAAACAACGTTAACAGATGAGAAAATGTCAACCTCTAGTCTTGTCGCGTTGATTGTGAGTATTAATCTGTTCATTTTGGTAGTCGGTGGGGGGGTAATTTATTGGTTAACCTTAGAAAAAAAGCCAGATTTTAATTTTATCAAAAAATTTAAGATAATTGCTGATGTCAATAAGCGTGTCGATGGAAATGGTGTTGGAAAAATAGTTGGGCTCTTTGCAAAAATCTTCAAACGTAAAGCCAAACCCAAAGAATCAACATCAGAAAAAAACTGAGTCCCGCTCTAATTTAATGCATATATCCCTCCCTAAAGAATGAATGTATGCAGGTATAATCGACAATTTGTTCAATACTACAGCAATCAATGATTTTAACTGAATTTCGTGCTAAAAAGCTATTGACTAGTATGGGGTGAACCCGTATTATCTGCGCCGCGGTTGAGAAGGGATATCCTTTATTTCTTATCTAACCGCTTGATAACATTAAATATTGTGGAGTGGTAGTTCAGTTGGTTAGAATACCGGCCTGTCACGCCGGGGGTCGCGAGTTCGAGTCTCGTCCACTCCGCCAATTTTAATGTTGTCTAATTACTTAAAATAAACGCTTTTAACCGTAAAGTTTAAGTGTAGATATATAGAGTAACGTTTTGATTACGGCTGGAGTGGTAGTTCAGTTGGTTAGAATACCGGCCTGTCACGCCGGGGGTCGCGAGTTCGAGTCTCGTCCACTCCGCCAACATCAAAACAAAAATACAGTTTATATGCGGAGTGGTAGTTCAGTTGGTTAGAATACCGGCCTGTCACGCCGGGGGTCGCGAGTTCGAGTCTCGTCCACTCCGCCAATAAATTGTTTATTATCCTGTTCTTGTTTAAAACCCCTAATTGTTTCCATTAATACTACGCTATCTGCTCATGGTTTGATAAGCTTGTATTATGCCTCTTTTCCAAACCTATATGATGCTATTGACGCCATACTCTGAGATTTAATTTCTATGTTTTTGTTGTTGTTATATATCGTTATCGCGTTAGGCTTTTCATTTGTTTGCTCTATTGCAGAAGCGGTTATCCTAAGTATTTCCTCTGCTTATATTTCTGTACTAGAAAAAAGTGGTCATCCGTCTGGGAAGCTGTTAAAAAATCAAGTCAGCGATATCAACCGGCCACTTGCTGCTATTTTGAGCTTAAATACCATTGCTCATACTATGGGAGCTGCTGGTGCTGGTGCTCAGGCGGCGGTAGTGTTCGGTGATGCTTACCTTGGGATTGCCTCGGCTGTATTGACTTTATTGATATTGGTATTCTCAGAAATCATACCGAAGACTCTTGGAGCAACCTATTGGCGCAAACTTGCACCAGCTACGGCTTATTTTTTAAAGTATTTAATCATTGTTTTGTGGCCATTTGTTCAAATGGCCCAGAAAATGACATCTAAACTTCAGGACGAGTCGCCTCTTAGTGGTTTGAATAGAGATGAATTGTACGCCATGACCGCATTGTCTTTTGAAGAAGGTCAAATTG
>CAJQKX010000286.1 GCA_905479025.1 uncultured Paraglaciecola sp. | reverse complement strand
TGTTGGGCAGGTGGAGGCATTGTACTCGACTCTATCGCCAAAGATGAATATCAAGAGAGCTTAGATAAGGTATCAAAAATATTACCTATATTGAGTCAATGCGCCACATTGTCGAAACTTGGATAAAGGCCCGTGGATAAAGCTCAATTTCTCACTCGATTCCATCATGCTAAAAAAATTAATAGTGAGGCAGATTTTCCACTTCGAGAGCCAGGAAAACCAGCTGCTGTATTATTACCTATATTGGAATACAAAAATGCGCTAACGGTTTTGTTTACAGTCAGAGCAAGTCACTTAAAGCATCATGCAGGCCAAGTCAGTTTCCCGGGAGGTAAACAAGAACCAACCGATCACTCATTAATCGAAACTGCATTGCGTGAAACCCATGAAGAAGTAGGCTTACCCCCCGAAAAAGTAGAAATTGTCGGTAATTTGCCATTGTACAGGACGGTAAGTCGTTATGAAGTCAGACCTTATGTTGGCTTCATCGGTGCTCCAACGAGCTTAATATTAGATAAAAATGAAGTGGATAGAACCTTTGAAGTCCCCCTTAATTTTTTAATGGATAAAAGTAATCATCTAATTCATTGGGTTAAACGAAAAGACGAGCAGTTTCCGGTCTACTTCATACCTTGGAAGCAATATAACATTTGGGGTGCTACGGCCGCCTTTGTGCGAAATTTATCGAATCACTTTTAATGTTTCAATTAACCTAGTTACAAAATTTTTAAAGTAATCTTTACACAACTCAACTAGCTAATCTATCCACAGCTATTGTTCTACCCGCGTTTAACTAGCACAATCACTCTTTATCCTTTTCTAGTGAATCAAATAAAATGATCAGCGTTTTTGATATGTTCAGTATCGGCATTGGCCCTTCCAGCTCCCATACTGTTGGTCCAATGCGGGCTGCTAAAACCTTTTGTAGGGAGTTATCGGACCTAGGTCTTTTTGATACTACAGATGAGATTATGGTGGAACTTTTTGGCTCACTAGGACAAACAGGAAAAGGCCATGGAACAGGTAAAGCTGTGATTTTGGGATTACTCGGTTATGCCCCCGAAACTATCGACAGTTCTATGGTTGAGACATTTCTCGAAAAAGTGAGCCGCTGCCAAAGGCTTAACTTAGATGGTAAAAAAACCATCAAATTCCCTGCACTAAATGCGATTGTATTTCATCGACGTAAATCACTCAGCCATCATCCAAACGGTATGACGTTTCATGCCATGAGTAATAAGACCGTGGTTATCTCACAAACTTATTTCTCTATAGGAGGGGGCTTTATTATAAGAGAGCAAGACTTTTCAAAACAAAAAGTAGCAGCACTTATTCACGAAGAACAATCTGTGCCTTTTGATTTTTCCAGCGCCAAACAGTTACTAGAATTAAGTAAAGAGCATGGTATGCGCATCAGCTCAATAATGATGAAAAACGAAGAAGTCTTTCAATCAAAAGCTGAAATAGTCAAAAAACTTTGGCACATATGGCAGGTGATGTATAAAAGTGTGCAAACAGGCATTAAAACTGAAGGGATTTTACCCGGAGGGTTAAAGGTTATGCGCCGAGCTCCTGGCTTGTATAACCGCTTACAAAACGAAAAAAATGCAGATCCTATGGTCGCGATGGATTGGGTCAATCTATTTGCATTAGCTGTTAACGAGGAAAATGCCGCCGGAGGGACTGTAGTAACTGCACCGACAAATGGCGCTGCAGGTATTATTCCTGCGGTGTTATGTTACTACGATAAATTTGTTAAACCAGTGGACGAAGATATAGTAAGCCGTTATTTATTAACCGCAGCCGCTATCGGTATTTTATATAAAAAAAATGCTTCGATTTCTGGCGCCGAAGTTGGCTGTCAGGGTGAAGTGGGCGTTGCATGCTCTATGGCAGCAGGTGCATTGACCGAAATAGTCGGCGGTTCGGTAGACGCGGTTGAAAACGCAGCCGAAATTGGAATGGAACATAACCTAGGTTTAACCTGTGACCCTGTGGGTGGCTTAGTACAAGTGCCTTGTATAGAGCGAAATGCTATGGGAGCAATTAAAGCCATTAATGCATCTAGACTTGCTTTAAGAGGCTCTGGACAACACAAAGTGTCACTCGACAAGGTCATTAAAACCATGTGGGAAACAGGCAACGATATGAAGTCAAAATACAAAGAAACGTCTAGAGGCGGTTTAGCCGTTAATATTATTGAGTGTTAGCAGAGAAGTGTTTTTATCAAACACAAAATATGTTTTTCGAACTAAAAAATAAAAACTGACCAGTATTTGCCTTTACCTTTGTGTCTTTTTAGCCTTTGCAATAAATATTGTGATTTATAATTAAAAGTTTTTACCGTATCGCTAACATTAATCCTTAACATTATTTCTACTGCTTGGTTGTCTTTTCACTAACAACTTGGCTAGGCGTGGTCCAAACGTTCAATAAACTCGCAGCTATCGCCGCGGGTTTCTAAATTATTTTGCGCAAGAACCAGTTTGTACATGCATTATTTTTGTGCTTTACCTCAAAACAGAAGCTGATTTTACTTTACCGGTAATGTTAGGCCCTTAAACATTTTCTCTACTTCATCGTTATTTTTCAACATCATCGCTTTTTCTACCACTGATTTGGTTAGGTGCGGGGCAAAACGTTCAATAAATTCATACATATAGCTACGTAAAAATGAGCCTTTTCTGAATCCAATCTTAGTAGTGCTATATTCAAACAGATGGCTGGCATCAATTTTAACTAAGTCTGAGTCCAATTTATCATCAATCGCCATTGAGGCAATCACACCAACACCCACCCCAAGTCTTACATAAGTTTTAATCACATCAGCATCAGTGGCAGTAAAAACTATTTTAGGTTCGATACCTGCACTACTAAAAGCTTGGTCCAAAGATGAACGGCCTGTAAAACCAAAGACATAAGTGACTAGATTGAACTCTGCAATATCCTCAATGGTAATAGTGGTCTTTTTTGCTAAGGGATGATCACGGTTTACAATAATACTTCGATTCCAGTGATAACAAGGCAACATCACTAAATCGTTATACAAATGTAATGACTCGGTGGCTATGGCAAAATCTGCCTCGCCCTTTGCGGCGAGATCACTTATTTGCGAGGGTGTGCCTTGATGCATATGCAAAGAAACTTTAACATATTTGTTCATAAAACCTTTGATCACATCAGGTAAAGCATATCTTGCTTGAGTATGAGTGGTAGCAATATTTAACTTACCCTGGTCTGGCAAGGTGTGCTCTCGAGACACCGCTTTAATGCTTTCCACTTTCGCTAAAATCTCGCGGGAAATATTGATCACATCTTGGCCTGCCTCAGTTACATGAGTGAGGTGTTTTCCACTACGACCAAATATCTGTATACCCAACTCATCTTCCAGCATCCGAACTTGTTTACTTATCCCTGGTTGTGATGTGTACAAGCTTTCAGCGGTAGCTGAGACGTTTAAATTATTGTTGAGTACTTCAACGATATAACGGAGTTGCTGTAATTTCATTTCTTAACCTTGCTTGTTAACCTAAGGAATTTCTTTATATTAAAATGTTATATAACTTTAACAAGACGAATTCTATTAGTTTTTAAAAAAAGATTCTCATTATATCTATCTAACGTGCGAAATAATCTAAAAAATCAAATATCAAAAACAGAAAAAGGTCTAATAATATACAATTAAGTACCTTTAATTTTGTGTGATCAACGCAGTGTTTTTTCCTGTTAATTCCCTCCGTGGTAACATTTTATGCCTCAAGAATATGACTAAATTGAATTCATTTCAGTATTGGGAACAGCCGCGTATGATATGAAAAATTCATTATGCTTGTTTATGCAATCTATCGAAGGGTTGGTGTTGAGTATGGTATGGGCCGATCCTAAATCTCGAGCGCATTTAGTATCGTCACATTACGACGCTGCCGGACTAAATACTGGACTGGTGCAATAATTGTCTTTATTTCGAGCAGGAAAAGATAATCTGCCTTTAAATATTGACGAATGCCACATAGAAGACTTAATAGAATATTTACTGGCGACCAATGAGATTATTTAAATTATAAAAATATGATTTAAGAAGTAAGCCATTCAGCTGATTTAGCGTGGTATCTGGATGCTGATTTAATTGATATTTTGTTAAATGATGTATCAATTAATGCGATGTATTACAGCCAGAGAGACATATTACTCAGCGTTTATACAGAACAATTACCCATTTCCCAAAAGCTGATTTTTATTATGCAGCACAACATTTTGGCTGTGACAAAAGCAGCCAAAATGCTGGATGACAAAACAATAGTTTATAACGCCAAAATAAAAACAACAGAAAATAATTTAAAAAATATAAACATTAATACCTCCCCTCAATCAGACCAAAGTTTTCAACTGCCACATGGTCACAAAAAATGTATTCAATTTATTCGGAGTATAAAAACGCTACGCTCATTACTACGTTCTGATTTTAAGAGAAATCGTTTTTAAAGCAGTGTTTTTTAGCTGAAGACAAACTACTTGAACGATTGCAGCTAAGAGCCAACGTTGACAAGTTGATGAGACGTAGCGATACGGCTGTAAAGAATAATCAAACAGGCACTGTAAGACAATGATTAGAAAAAGCTACCGTTACACTTTTTGCCGAGATTAACCCAGATGAGTTGATCACTGCCAGTAAAGTCCATTTGAAGAGAAGTTGCAAAACATTATAAGTATCCTGAAACACCCAATAGTTTGGATGTTGTCAAAAGAACAATTAAACAGAGATGGTCTGGAGGATTTATTTGCAGAAAATAAAAAATGGTAACTAGAGTGTATTTAGCTAGATTGCATCTCTACTTTAACTTGGATATGAAACATTTTGCACTGTCCATTTCCAAAATGATGCAGCCACTGTGGATAAGTTGCCATTTTTTTGCCGGATTATACCGACTCTTTTACTTAAGCCTCTTTGATAGATCTTCAGGCAGACTAAGTTTTTACTGAGCATTTGCTCCTGACATAGAGCCGGTACCACAGAAACACCTAAGTCATGTTTTACAAACTGCCCTAATGTGGCAAGTTGACCGGCCTCCACTACTATATTTAAAGATAAGTGATTCATTTCCATAAATGAATCAATCCATTGGCGAATAGCTGAACCTTTATTCATAGCCACAAAAGGGTATAGGGCAATTTGTGACCATGATAACATTTGATGTTTACTCAAAGGATGATTTGCCGGCAATACCGCAATAAAATTATCAGTGAGAATAGGATGAAACTCCAAACCATCCATTTTTTTGTGTAACTGCTTAT
>CAJQKX010000285.1 GCA_905479025.1 uncultured Paraglaciecola sp. | reverse complement strand
CGATCATTGTGACTCGTGTCATCGTTAATGCATGGTGGGGCGGTAAACGTCTGACCAAGTTGTCAATCTAGGAGCGCCAACATGCAATTATTAAATATGAAAGAAACTATCCGCTTTATGTCTCTGAAGAAACCTGCGGCTATTTTGTCGGTGTGTTTGATTATAGGTTCGATTACATCATTGGCCATCAATCAACTGAATTGGGGATTAGATTTTACCGGTGGTACACAAATTGAAGTGGGTTATGGACAAACCGCAGATTTATCACAAATTCGTGGACAATTAGAAGCGTCGGATTTTAAAGATGCAGTGGTACAAAATTTTGGCAGTAGCCAAGACGTACTTATTCGTTTAGCGTCACGGGACGGTGTTAAACCTTCTGAATTAGGTGATGCTGCGTTAAAGATACTCAAAGAAGCAGATAGCACAGCAGAGATGCGTGGCAGTTCTTATGTTAGTTCAAGCGTGGGTGAAGAGCTCACAGAACAAGGCGGACTGGCCATGCTGGTGGCTTTAATTTGTATTCTTATATACGTTGCATTACGTTTTGAATGGCGTTTTGCTTTAGGTTCAGTCGCAGCGTTAATGCATGATGTGTTAATAACTTTGGGGTTATTTTCAATATTAGGCTTAGAGTTTGACTTAACTGTACTGGCAGCTGTATTGGCTGTCATTGGTTATTCACTCAACGATACAATAGTTGTGTGTGATCGTATCCGTGAAAACTTTCGCAAGATACGTAAAGGAGAGTCAGAAGAAATTATCAATATTTCTCTCACTCAAACTTTAAATCGAACCATTATCACTTCTTTAACTACCATTTTAGTCTTACTTGCTTTGTTTTTTGTAGGCGGCGCGACTATCCATGGTTTTGCTACTGCTCTGTTATTCGGTGTGCTTATCGGTACCTATTCCTCTATTTATGTTTCCAGCTTAGTTGCCTTGACATTAGGCATCAGTAAGGAAGACTTGATGCCTACTGAAATTGAAAAAGAAGGCGCGGATCAAGACCCTATTGCATAAGTATTAGACTGCTTTCTGATTTGAAAAACCAGCCTTTTGAGCTGGTTTTTTATTTTTAATAAACCCACCTTCTAACAGACTTTAATACCCACTCATTGCCGATTGTAGGTTATATTCGCCGATGTAAATTATTGAAACTAATAACATCAGGAAATATTATGACTGTATTGACCGGACGCAATATAACTCTCGTTCTATTGATTGGCGCTACCATAGTGCTTAATGCTTGTGGTTCAACCGACAAATCTAAATCGGTGACTATATCAACTCAGCCCGAACCCCAGGGGAAAATAGTAAAAAGCCCAATCGATAGCCGTGAATATAAATCCATTGTGCTAGATAATCAACTTGAGGTTATGTTGGTATCTGATCCTAGTATAGAAAAATCAGCAGCAGCTTTGAGTGTTGCGGTTGGGTCTTTTCAAGAGCCTAAAGAATTTGGGGGCTTAGCGCATTATCTTGAACATATGTTATTTTTGGGTACCAAAAGTTTCCCCACAGTAGGTGATTACAGTGAGTTTGTGAGCCGCAATGGCGGCAGTCAAAATGCTTACACTCAGCTCGACCACACTAATTATATGGTAGCGGTAAAAAATGATGCTTATGATGAAGCATTGTCACGATTTAGTGGCTTTTTCTACGAAGCTATATTAGAAGAAAGTTATGCTGATAAAGAGCGTAATGCGGTGCACTCGGAATGGACTATGAAAAGTCCTAACGATTGGGTTATTTTGGAACAACTGAACGGCTCAACTTTAAATCCAGAACACCCTATCTCGCAATTTAACTGGGGTAATTTAGACTCGTTAGTAGATAAAGAAAACAACAAGTTACAAGCTGCTTTAGAGGATATGTATAACACTTATTATTCTGCCAACTTGATGAAAGGCGCGATGGTCAGCAATTTGCCGATTGCAGAAATGAAAAAACTGGCTCAAGAAAACTTTGGTAAAATTCCCAATAAAAATACACCACGTCCACAAATTTCAGCTTCGGTAGCTAAATCTGAACATTTGAAAAAAGTGGTTCATTATATTCCGCAAACTGACATGAAACAGTTACGCATAAATTTTGTAATTGAAAATAATGCGCAGCAGTTTGTCGTTAAACCTAATGGTTATGTGAATTATTTACTTGCCAACGAAATGTCTGGTACCTTAGCTTCTGCGCTGCGTGATGCTGGATTAAGCGACGCGGTATATTCAAACTATGATGCGGATGAATATGGTAATGCTGGCAGTTTCACTTTATATATCGATTTAACCGAAAGTGGTGTACAAAATCGCAACAAGGCCATGGGCGCAGTACTTAAGTATTTAGCATTATTAAGAGAAGAAGGCGTTAACCCTCGATACTTCAAAGAAATCAAACAGTCACTGAGTAATAGTTTTCGTTTTAAAGAAAAAACCAACGATTATAATTATGCGATGAAAATTGCCGCAGATTTACAACATGTGCCCGCTGAATATGTATTAAGTAGTGCTTACGAATATCAACGTTTTAATCCACAAGTGATTCAAGCTGTTCTTGACCAATTGACCCTGGACAACGCGCGCATTTTTTATATAGATAAACAGCAAACTGGTGAGCAGGACATGGAGTATTTTGCGGGTCAATACAGCGTGAATGATATTAATTCTGAGTTAGAGCAAACGTGGCAACTGATGTCAGAGCAGTTCGATTTAAGCTTGCCAAGAGAAAATAGCCTGATGCCAGAAAGTTTTGATTTAGTGGCTGCAAAGTATACCGATAAACCTAAACAGTTAGTGGCAGATAAAGGTCACACAGTTCACCTAGGCCATTCAGCTTTATTTAAACAACCTAAGGGAAGGGTGACACTTGATTTGAACAGTGGGTTGACCAAATCTTCTGCGAAAAATCATGTTTTAGCTGATCTGCTAAACCGAGGATTAGGCCAAAAGTTAACTGAACTTCAATCTGAAGCAAGCGCAGCAGGAATGGGGTTAAATGCCAGCTTATCAAACGGCTTGTCACTCACCGCAACTGGATTTACTGATAAACAAGGTACGTTGTTGGCTAGCGCTTTAAAGTACATATTAGATTTTGACATTAGCGATAGTGAGTTGGCCAATTTTAAAGCGAGTTTTAAGTCAGATATTGAAAGCAGCAAACGACAAATTTTACTTAATCAGTTATTTCCTAAATTTAGTCGAGTATCGAATCTTGATGCATTTAGTGACGAAACTTTACTTACAGAAGTCGATGGGATCTTATCGACTGACCTTAATTTATTTAAAGATCAATTGTTAAAACAAGCAAACTTGAGAGTTTTTGCTTTTGGTAATTATTCAGATAAACAAGTGATAGCGTTATCTAATATGGTTTTGAACCAGCTGCCTGAAGACCGCGAAGTAGCCGATGTTTATCAAACCCCATTGCTGAAAGTAGAAGCAGGCACAACCTATAACTGGCAAGAAAATGTAGAAATGACTGACATAGGTTTAATTGATGCCTATTTAGCGCCGCGAAATGATGCTGATTTAGCTGCGGCAAGGTTGTTGTCACAAATTATTCGCCCTGCTTTGTTTAAACAAATTAGAACAGAGGAACAACTTGCTTATGCGGTTGGTTTTTTTGGTCAAACATTTAGGCAACAAATGTTAGTTGCCTATTACATTCAATCACCTGCTAAGGGATTGGCTGAAGTTGATGAACGCATTGCTTTATTTCGTAAAGGTTTTACCGAGCAACTTGCAGCCATTACCGAAGAAGAGTTTGCGACTACTAAAAACAGTGTGTTAATCACCTTAACGCAACCTGCGAAAAATTTGTCAGAAGAAATGGGCGAGTTTACTGGTGATTGGCGTGAACAACTATGGAGTTTTGATAGCAAGGAAAGACTGATTGCAGCAATAGAAACGATCACCTTAAACGATGTTAAAAATCTTTATCAACGTATTGAAGGTGGTAAAGATTTCGGTAGAGTGATTATTCAAATGCGCGGTACGAAATTTGCGGATAAAGCCTTTATTGAACCCAAAGGCGCTATCAAGGTCACAGATATTGATGGCTTCCATAAGCAGCTAACCCAATAGTCAGTTTGTACATTTCTCCCCTAAATTTTGGGGAGAAGACTTTAATCAACAAAACAGTATCAAGGATAAAAATGGCATTGCGCAAGCACCTTTGTTTAGTGATTTGTGTATTAGCACTCAATGGTTGCAGTGTTTTAGGGTTTGCCACTGATCTCACATTGATCTCTGCCTCTGACAGAAATACGAAGCCAGGAGACCCAAGTCATATGAATAACTATGAACTTTACTTCACTCAAGAAGGCATAAAACATCATGTAGAGGCAGTGAAAAACTTTATGGAAGGGGTATCTGATCCGCAGAGTGATTTTTCGCCTTGGTACCAAGAAAAAACACAGACACAACCGCTAGCCTGCAAAAATGTAGCAGATGGCAAATAACAATGTTATCCAGCAGAATATTGTACAGGTATGTATATTAAAAATAGCGGTAGCCAAGCACAACAAACTCAGTCATCCAAAAAACTCACTGCAAAATAGACAGTTTTCGATATTCTGTTATTATCTTATACACTTATACACTTATACACTTATACACTTATACACTTATACACTTATACACTTATACACTTATACACTTATACACTTATACACTTATACACTTATACACTTATACACTTATACACTTATACACGGGATTGATTCAGTTGAACAAAAATAAGGTTATTGCATGGGTTTTTATTATGACGCTGTTGATCAGCCAGTCATATGCCTATGCGTCAGTGCCTTGTGAATCAAATGGGGATAGTAATAGTCAGCAGCATGATGATATGCGCACTATGCGCACTATGCAAAACAGCATGGCTAAACATGTTATGACCAGCGATATGCAACACAGCATGCAGCAACAAATCGTTCAGCAAAAAAATTTGGCAATGGACTGTTGCGATCAAGAATGTAGTTGTCCCACAGGTGTTTTTTCATCCGCAATGCTCACTTATTTTTTTACCACCTCCGCGTTAAACCTAGTATCAAAACCTTCAAATTTCTACCTGTTTTCAATACAAGAGACATTCCTACCGTCTTTACGTAAGCCCCCTATTATCGGCTAACACAGGACAGATCCGTCTTTAAATAGACCGATGCTGCTCCTCTTGTTGAGCTGGCGTTTTCGCACCTTTTTATCATTGATTTTAATACCCTAGTATTTTATTTTTTATAAAGCTAGGTAACATGGATTACCCATGCAACAAACTAATAAGTTCCACTATTCATGGTCATCGTTACGCATGTTTGTCGTGCTGATGAGTACTTTACCCCTTAGCGTATTGGCAGGTATCACCATGCAAGACGCTGTAAAAATTGCTATTCAGCAAGATCCTTGGTTAGCGGGTAACCAACTTCAAGAACAAGCGCTTAGAGCCGCCAGTGAAGGGGTGAATAACCTACCCGATCCTAAGCTATCCATGGGACTACTTAATTTACCTTCAGATGGTTTTGCGTTTGACCAAGAGCCCATGACGCAATTTAAGGTAGGGGTTGCTCAACTCTTTCCCCGCGGCGATAGTTTAGCTATCAAACAACAGCTACTGAATTATCAGGCTGACCAACATCCGTATCAGCGAGAAGATCGCAAAGCAAAAATACAAGTGACTGTTTCACAACTATGGTTAAACGCAATTAAAGCTGACCAGACTATCCGCTTAATTGAACGTGATCGTGTGCTTTTTGAACAATTGGTAGATATTGTAAAAGCCAATTATTCCTCAGCCCAAGGAAATACCCGTCAACAAGATGTGATAAGCGCACAACTTGAGTTGGCACGATTAGATGACAGATTAACCACCGTTAATAGTCAGCGAGATATCGCCCTTACAAACTTGTCTGAATGGCTGACACCATCGGCACAACTGGCAGTATCTGAAACCTTTTCAGGAACCACTCCTGTTCCAACATTCCCTGAACTGTCAGATGAAATTAAGGGGCTTTTACAAAGAGCAGACAATACGGGGTTGTCACAGCTATTAACGCATCATCCCGCCTTACTCGCTATCGAACAATCAGCTAAAGCGGGAGATACAGCGGTAAATTTGGCGAAACAAAAATATAAACCACAGTGGGGTGTGAATGCTAGTTATGCCTACCGGGATGACGACCAGCTTGGGCAAAGCCGTGCAGACTTCTTTTCTATCGGTATTACAGTGGACGTGCCTATATTTGGTTATGCACAACAAGACAGTGAAGTGGCGGTATCTCGCCTAACGGCGCAAGCCATAGAGACCGACAAACGTTTATTACAACAACGCATGCTAGCTCAGATGTTAAACCTGTATCAGCAGGAAACCCGCTTTGGGCAGCGTGAAGCTGGATTTTTAAGTGCTATATTGCCACAAATTCAAGAGCAAGCAGATGCGTCTTTGTCAGCCTATACCACTGATGACGGGGATTTTTCAGAGGTGATGCGCGCTCGAATTTCCCAGCTTAGCGCACAAATAGATTTGATCGATATTCAAATTGAAAAGTGCAAAATACGCATCCAGCTTGGGTATTTCTTGGAAGGTCACACAGATTCAAATAACAAGGGGGAGTATCGATGAAAACGCTATATGCCATCATCGTTGGTGGAGTTGGCGGGGTAATATTAACCGCGACTATTTACTCACAATTTGTATCCACAGAAATGGATATGACTCAATCAGCCTCCACAGAGCCAGATCCCCTTTACTGGGTCGCTCCTATGGATCCTAATTTTCGCCGTGATGAGCCCGGGAAATCACCTATGGGTATGGACTTAGTGCCTGTTTTTGCAGACGTCAACAAAGGAAATGATCTTGGTGTTGTGCGGATTTCACCCAGTGTAGTCAATAATTTAGGAGTGAGAACGGCAAAGGTTAAGCTGACCATACTTCAAGAGCCTATAAAGACAGTAGGTTACGTGCATTACAATGAAAATAACCTGGTGCATGTGCATCCTCGTGTTGAGGGATGGATTGAAAAACTTTATATCAAGGCGGCGGGTGAACAGGTTAGTAAGGGGGAGCCTCTTTATGCTTTGTATTCGCCTGAACTGGTGAATGCCCAGGAAGAATACTTATTAGCTAAAAAGCGTAATAACCAAGAGTTAACCTTAGCGGCAGAAAGTCGCTTGTTAGCATTGCAAATGCCTGCACAAAGCATGAGAGAGCTTAAAACGAGTCAAGTGGTTCAACAAACTATTGTGTTTAACGCCCCTCAATCTGGGGTGATAGACAACTTAGCCATCAGGGAAGGGTTTTTCGTAAAACCTGGCACCACTATAATGTCTATCGGTGCGATGGATGATGTGTGGGTAAAAGCTGAGGTTTTTGAACGCCAAGCCGCACAGGTTAAAATTGGTCAGTTGGTCACTATGACGCTTGGTTTTGTGCCGGGGAAAACATGGCAAGGGCAAGTTGATTATGTTTATCCCACAGTCGATGCCAAAACCCGCACACTGAGAGTCAGATTACGTTTTGACAATGCTGATATGTTGCTCAAGCCCAACATGTTTGCTCAGGTCGTCATTCATAACGACTCACAAGAGCCAACCTTGTTGGTGCCTAAAGACGCGGTTATTCGCACCGGTACCCAAGATAGAGTGGTGTTAGTTGTGGGCAAAGGTCAATACAAATCTGTAGAGGTGAATTTAGGACAAGTCACCAATGCATTTGCGCAAATATTAGGTGGGGTAGAGGTGGGTGAGCAGGTAGTGGTCTCCGCTCAATTTTTATTAGACTCCGAGAGCAGTATCCATTCTGACTTTATGCGTATGTCTCTTTCGCCAGGCAATGATGCTCAAAAGAATAGAGCAGATGATGTTCAAGTGATCACAGAAGATGAAAAAGTAGACTCAGCTAATGTGGAAGGCGTCATTAACCACATCAATCTGCAGACTCGCGTGGCCAATATTAGTCGTGGGCCTATCGAAAAGTGGGGGCGTGGCCCAGCAACCTTAGATTTTGTTTTTACTGAGAGGTTATCCCTCAACAAATTACAGCAAGGAGATAAAATACACTTCACTTTTGACATCCAAAATGGTGATTTCTTGATTACCGATTATGCGCTCACTATGCAGGGA
>CAJQKX010000284.1 GCA_905479025.1 uncultured Paraglaciecola sp. | reverse complement strand
CACGAAAACTTTTTGGCTCCGCCAGAAAAATCGAAAACGGTGGGTCCCTCACAATTCTAGCTACCATACTCGTTGATACCGGAAGTCAGATGGATCAGGTGATCTTTGAAGAATTCAAAGGCACTGGAAATATGGAAATCGTTTTATCACGGAAGATTGCAGACCAGCGGGTTTTTCCTGCACTAGATGTTGCAAAAAGTAGTACGCGCCGTGAGGAACTACTTTTAAATCCGAAAGATCTTGAAAAAGTAATCGTTTTGCGTAGGGCACTTTCGCACCTAAAGCCCTTAGAGGGCGCGAGAAAACTAGCTGAGTTACTTGAAAAATATCCTACAAATGCGGAGCTTTTAAACTGTTTTATGCCAAAAGCATAAAGACCTAATGTCCCCTAGCAACGTAATTTAACCAAATATTTAGAATTATTTGAGGATATTAACAATAAAAGCCTTGAGGTTATTTTTACCTCTGCATTCTCAGTGCGTTGTAGTGATACCCAGCAAAAGATGCTCTGTGTGTTAATAACCTTGCAACTCAACGCGGGCTTACTCAAATTAAAACATAATACATCCCCCCTTTTTAACGATACCCAGTTCGTTGTGTGGAATACTAATTCCTGAGCCAAACGCAGTACAATTCAATGTTGCGTTTTAAATCTCCCAAATCAAATAACTGACCTTCTTCAACCGTTTTATCAAGTTGATATTTAGCATCTTCACAATTTTCACTCAAAACTTGTTTAGTATTGTTTTGTTTTAGTTCAGATGGCTCTGCAACCACTGTTCTTGGTTGTGTACAAGCACTCAAACCTAACACTAAAATACTGCTTAACAATACATCACGCATATAAATCCTTAACAACACAAAGTAAATATCAGAAAAATCTGATCCTTATATATTTTAAAACAATCAAGCATACAGGGGCTCGTCTAAACATAATCAGATATTTAAAATTATTTGAACATATTTACATTGTCTGGCTTGGTGATCCTTTATTGTAAAGTGGTTTTAACGCTATGGGTTGAAGTGCACATGACTAGAGTTTGTTGGTTAAATGTTACTTATGCACGTTATGAAAAATCTTTCATTGGGGAAATGAAAGCACTAGACGCATTGTACATAACCTGACACATTACATTTACAATTTATTGAAACCTTATATATCGTTTTTTAAATATTGACTGTCTAGTGATTTAGCGTCGTCTTTATTAATGATTAAACAGAAAAGGAACGCATAATGAATTTACCATGGTTAGCTCACTACGGATCTTTGGGGATTATCATTCCAGAGTTTGAGGATAGGCCCTTTGGTAGTTTTATTGAGGAACATGCCCGTATTCAGCCAGAAGCGATGGCTATGTGGTATGTAGCCCGCGGAATTAGCTATGCAGAGTACAATGTACAAGCCAATCGCTTAGCCAATGCTTTGATAACCTTGGGGATTAATAAAGGCGATGTTGTTGGCATTCACTTGCCTAATATTCCACAATATCCAATAATGTTAGCCGCAATCAGCAAGATAGGCGCAATCGGTTCAGGCATTTCGCCGCTATTAGCCACACCAGAAGTAGCATATCAAATTCAAGACGCAGGCATTAAAGTCGTTATCACGCTAAGTGAACTGGCACCAGTCTTCGCAGCCATGCCTGAAACGCCAGACTGCCTAAAATATACAATTGTAACAGGTGCGGCAGACCTACTAGCGCCGATAGATTTTGATCTCCCAGACATTAAAAATTGTGGGGTGTTCTGGTATTTAAGTCTTACACAATCGGCATCAACTGAATATACTCAAATTGATGTCCATTGGAATGATACCTTCATGATCCAATATACCGGCGGCACCACAGGCAAGCCTAAAGGTGCGATGTTGTCGCAACGTAATGTCATGCATAACACAGCGCAATCAATGGCAGTGAACCCTTTTAATGAAAGCCAAGAAACGCTATTAAGCGCGTTTCCAATGTTTCACATTGCAGGGCTAGCCAATGCGATTGCCTCGGCAATTTATGGTGGCAAGATGATCCTCGTACCCAACCCACGGGATACAGATTTTATTTGTGAGCAACTTCAAATGAACCCTGCAAACGTTATCATTGGGGTCCCAGCGTTATATGACATGATGGTTGCTAATCCTGCCTTTTCATTCCTCGATTTTTCTAAACTCAGAGTAGCGGTATCAGGCGCAGCCCCTCTCACTCGCGGAAGTTACGACGCGCTTGCAGCTATTATTGGTGACAATAAGATATCTGATGCTTTTGGCATGACTGAAACAGCGCCTTGTTATACTGCAAATCCACCTAAGCGATATAAACTTGGGTCAATAGGTTTTCCTGTCCCTAATGCAAGGGTACGAATTCGCGACGTTGAAACAGGTGAACAAGACATGCCCTATGGCGAACCAGGAGAGATTATTTGTTCCGGTCCCCAGGTAATGAAAGGCTATTTAAATTTACCTAACGAGTCGGCCAAAGCTCTGCGAGAGATTGATGGCGAGCGCTGGATGTTTTCTGGCGATGTAGGATACATGGACGAAGAAGGGTATATTTTTCTTTGTGATCGCGCCAAAGATATGCTGATTGTGGGCGGTTTCAAAGTGTTTTCAGTCGAAGTAGAAGATAAGCTTTCCGCTATGCCTGAAATTGCAGCTTGCGCAATCATTGGCACTGAAGATAAAGCCCGTCCGGGCAACGATGTAGTCAATTTGTATGTTGAGTTATCTGCCCAACATATCGATGCTGATGAACACGCAGTAAAAGAAAAAATATTAACTTTTTGCCATGAAACTATGGCTGCCTTTAAAACGCCAAAACATATTCACTTTATTGACACGATACCACTAACAGCAGTCGGTAAGATTGATAAAAAAGCACTTCGGTGATTTTATTTTAAGTGAATAACGCAACCCCCCATTGTCATTCAATCAAATATATAAAAGCATGTGATAAATTGACTATGGGTGACCCGTTATGCTGTCTGTTAAGTTTCATGAGATAGTTAGCATGTATCATCCTCTTTTTTCTTCAGATTATCGATTTTGGTTTTCCCTAGCATTTTCAATAACAGGTTTCTAAAAAATCTGAGGGGCGGATAAAGAATGTTTGAAACGGTTTTTGATTTAAATATACAATAATTAATACGATTAAATATTCCCCGACGACTGCTAATCAAAGCAAGCCTATGTATCGCATCGGAGCCGTAATAAAACTGCCCACCCACCTTCAAAACCATTCCTTGGTCAATGTCGAGACCTTGTGCGCTGATTTCATTCATCACTTCGCTGTTTTCCCTTGCATCCACAATACGTAAATCACCCTCACATTCTTTGATCCTCACTACTTGGCAATAAGCGTGGCAAGCAGGGCATTCACCATCATGTACAAGTAAAATTTCTTCACTGAGCATCGGGGTCCCCTCACCTTTTAAGGTATGTATAAAACGCATGACATGCATTTTATGATTGGAATTAAGACTGACACTTCCCACTATAGCATTAACCATATTTTCGATATTTTCGATATTTGAAACGCGATGACCATCCCATCATACATATCCGTTTTATGTTCAAAAAGATCTTTACTCATTGCTACTTCCTACTTTTGCATATGGCTGCAAAATGCCCACAAAGACAGCGTTATAGGTTGAAATCATAATAATTGGGTTACTAAAAAACGACTCGTTAGATAACAGTTTTGGAATGTAATGTCATAACTCTCATTCACATCGACTGCTACTCAAATACAATTAAAACATACACAAAGACCTGTAAAAATATTCGACAAAAACAATATCTTATGACAATAAACAGTTTTACAATATTGATTATCTTATTGTCATACTTTGAGGCATTTTCACCGCAATGACAGCACCTTTGGCACATACAACACCATTGGCTGAAACGACAATATCAACAATGATTTTACGTTCTTTGATCTCGGAAAAAAAACCAATTAATTCTAACTCAACTCCTTGCGGGGTGGGAGCTAGGTAATTAACATTCAAGGCGCCTGTCACAAAGCGTATAGCTGGCAGAGTTGCCATGGCTCTGTCTTCATTACGAAAGGCCACTGCTGCAGCGCTACCCGTGCCATGACAATCAATTAATGAAGCAATCAGACCACCATAAACAAAACCTGGGATAGCAGTATGGAAAGACTCGGGAGTGAAATGAGCGATAGTCTGCTGACCATGCCAATAACTTTTTAATTGATGACCTTGATGATTGTGTTTGCCACAACCATAGCAATGACTTAGCTCGTCAGGGTAACAATCTTGAAATGCTTTTTTACTCATATTTATTCCCTCAAAAAAAATAAAGCTTAAAGTGACTCGTTAATACTTGTATATCAATGACATCATTATCCTATTGATTAGCTTTGATATGAAAGGATTAATACAATCCTTTTTTGTCCAAGATTAAAGTTACCATGATGATTAATCTTCTAATGAGAACATAACACGGGTCTTTTTTACAATGGATGTAGATAACATTGCTTTGTACGCACGTGAATAATATTTTGAATTTATGAAGGTGAGTAAAAAAGATTGATCCTAGATTGAGCGACCTGCAGACGCAGGGGGGATTAGCTTTTCAATCGGTTAAGTACCAATTATAAGCGGTAAGCAAGTAATTAACGACGAGAATCTAACACCGCCTCAGATAAGTCTGTTTGAATAAAAGCCGTTTATCATCATAAGCAATATACAGAGCTGGTTTACAAAACAGCGGGAAGCGCTTGTTCTAAATTCTGAATTATGTAAAAACAGTTGATTAATAGACCAAAAATAACCGGCCTTCACTCCCTTAAGAATATAAAATAGATGTCAATATGGTAAATATGAGGCATCATATATTTTGACTTTAAGAAAACTGAAGTTTTGATTTTAGCAATTCTTCAGCGCTCGGTTAACGAGAAATAAAATGGTACCTCTAAGACTATCGACCAGCATATTTTACGGCCCCAGTCTGTATTCCAAGGAAAAAATTATTCTGTTTACGGTTGATGCGGAGCCTTTTGACAAGCTGATAGAAGCAGAAAATCTGCTCGAATTTACAGCGCTTTCAAAACAGATTTTCGGGGCCTCGCAAAATGAACTAGAACAGAAAAACGCTCTTGGAAAGGCTTCATGTATCGCAAAATGGGCTTTGGATGTACTCAACTTCAAGCGAGGCTATCTGCATAGTTGCGGGGCGAGGCAAGTGCGTGAAAACCTCGTATTCTGGGTTGGATTCCATAAGCCCGATATATCTCTTGAAGTGGTACGTTTTGGTTTATCACAACTAGCGGTTGGCATAGACCGGAAGAAATTTGAAACTGCTCTCAGAAAAATCTGGGTTCAATGCAGACACCATCATCCCGATTATCAGGCAAGAATTCTTCTTACAGCTGCCCGGCACAGGGACATTCCAGCGTTATCTTTCATCAATAAATCCCGGTATTGGCAATTCGGGTGGGGCTTACGATCACGCCAATTCTTTGAATCTATGTCTTCGTCGGATGGCCTCATCGGGGGAATTCTTGCAGGTAATAAATCTATCAGCAAGTCGGCATTTGGGGCACTTGGATTGCCAACACCAAAACATACGCTACTCAACTCTCGGAGAGAAATTGAGAACATACTACCGCCATCTGGATATCCTTGTGTCGTCAAACCATTGGATCAGGGAGGGGGGCGAGGGATTACAGCAGGGATTGAAAACGAGCAGCAATTGATTGCTGCAATTGAAATAGCCCAGGGGGTGACGACGGGTCCGATCATGCTGGAGGAATTTG
>CAJQKX010000283.1 GCA_905479025.1 uncultured Paraglaciecola sp. | reverse complement strand
TTACGTTATATTCACTCCTGCCCTTTTTTTGTGATTATGGGCACAATGGTTAATGAATGAATATTGCTTTGTCACTGGAAACTCTAAGGTGGTTAACGTGACAAGATTGCCTGTACTGCCAATATTTTACAGCTGAACACTACGAAAACACCTAGAGTAATAAAAACCCGTCATAACGTAATCGATAAACCCAAAGTGATAGAAGTATTATCATTCTTTATGTCTTAGATTAAAAACCATCAACATGGCTGTACTGTAAATTCTTCACTATTAAGTGACTAAGTGTTGATGACTCATCACTTAGTCCTTAATAATCACTCTGCAAAATCTCAGCTAGCACAGATTACATTAGGCGGGTTTACGGGGTTTGCGTTTATTACTATTCGATTTTCCGTGACTCACTTGCTCTGCCTTAGCCGCTTCGTTATGAGGTTGATTGTCACTAAAACGGGTTAACCCTTTTTGCGCTTTGTTGGCATTAGTAGACTTACCTTTAGCAAACGCCTTATTACCTGAACGTTTAGCGAACTCTTTTTGATCGCGTCCTCTTAACTCATTGCGACTTTCAGCTGGCACTAAACATTTAGGGCTATTGCCAATCAAGTGGGCCTTACCCATTTCTTTGAGGGTTTTACGCAATATTGGCCAGTTAGCGGGATCGTGATAACGTAAAAATGCACGGTGTAAACGCCTATGGATTTCACCTTTAGGCACCTCAACTTCTTCACTTTTATGATCCACTTTATGTATCGGGTTTTTACCGGTGTGATACATGGTGGTGGCGTTTGCCATAGGTGATGGATAGAAGTTTTGTACTTGGTCTAGTTTAAAGTTGCGCTCTTTGAGCCATAACGCCAAATTCACCATATCCATATCTTCGGTACCCGGATGAGCAGAAATAAAGTAAGGAATAAGATACTGGTCTTTGCCCGCTTCTTTGGTGTATTTGTCGAACAGCTCTTTAAATTTATCGTAAGTCCCCATACCCGGCTTCATCATTTTATCCAACGGGGCTTTTTCAGTATGTTCTGGTGCGATTTTTAAATACCCACCTACATGATGTGTGACTAATTCTTTGACGTAATTTGGATCTTCAATCGCTAAGTCATACCTTACACCAGATGCAATCAGGACTTTCTTAACTCCTTCCACTTCTCGAGCTTTACGGTAAAGATTAACGGTAGGGGTTTGATCCGTATCTAAGTGCCCACAGATTTCTGGCCACACACATGACAGACGTCGACAAGCTTGCTCGGCCTTGGGGCTTTTACAACGCAACTTATACATGTTGGCAGTGGGACCACCAAGATCAGAGATAACACCGGTAAAGCCAGGAACTTTGTCGCGAATTAATTCTATTTCACGAATAATCGACTCTTCTGAACGGCTTTGGATCACCCTGCCTTCATGTTCGGTAATCGAACAGAAAGTACAACCACCAAAACAGCCACGCATGATATTCACTGAGGTTTTGATCATATCGTAGGCAGGGATCTTGGCTTTACCATAGCTAGGGTGTGGCACTCGTGCATAAGGTAAATCAAACACCGCATCCATTTCTTCGGTTTCTAATGGATACGCAGGTGGGTTGATCCAAATAATACGGTCGCCATGTCGCTGCACCAACGCACGAGCACAGCCAGGGTTGGTTTCTTTATGTAAAATCCGTGACGTATGGGCGTAATGGGTTTTTTCGGCACGCACCACATCATAAGCGGGCAGTAACACATAGGTTTTATCCCAAGGTTTACGTCTTTCGGTTTTTGACGTAAACGGCTGGATCACTATGGGTTGCGCTTTTTGCTCTTCGATTGCCGCTTGTCTCTCAGCCTCAGACTTAACCGCGCATTTATCGTCAATAATTTGATAAGGACTAATAATGGGTTCAATTTTACCTATGCTGTCTAGGTGGGTCGAATCCACTCCTTGCCAGCCGGGTAACGGCTCTTTACGAATAACGGCAGTACCGCGAATATCTTGCATCTGGTCAATCGTTTCACCCGCAGCGAAACGGTGTGCCATTTCTAACAAAGGTCGTTCGGCATTACCAAACATCAACATATCTGCTTTTGAATCAAACAATACACTACGGCGTACTTTGTCTGACCAATAATCATAATGGGCGATACGTCTTAAACTGGCCTCAATGCCACCAATCACCACAGGTTTTTTGTAAGCTTCTTTACAACGCTGGGTGTAAACAGTCACTGCACGGTCGGGACGTTTTCCGCCTTCGTTGTGAGGTGTGTAGGCATCATCATGACGTAATTTTCGCTCAGCCGTATAACGGTTGATCATTGAGTCCATATTACCTGCAGTCACACCAAAAAACAGGTTAGGCTCACCAAGCTGCATAAATTCATCTTTACTATGCCAATCAGGCTGGGAAATAATGCCTACTCTGAATCCCTGGGCTTCTAACGTTCGGCCAATAACAGCCATACCAAAACTCGGATGATCCACATAGGCATCTCCAGTAACCAGAATAATGTCACAACTATCCCAGCCAAGTTGATCCATTTCTTTGCGGGACATAGGTAAAAACGGGGCTGGTCCAAAACACTCGGCCCAATATTTAGGGAAGGAAAATAATCCCCGCTCCGCTTTCATACGGGCGACAGGTTTAGAACGGGTAGCGGGTTGAATGGTTGGCATGATGCTCTCTAAAAAATGCAGCGACTGGCTGTACAAAAAATCGGCGAGATTATAGCAGAAATAAATGGCCTTGGTGTGCCAATAATCACCCCAAAATTATCAGGGTTATATGCGCAGCTACATTTGCCAATATAGCGCATTCAAATCCACGCTTGTAAAGTAACCAACCAACAATACAGCCCAAAATTGCGTTGCCCACTATATTGCGTTGCCCACTATGATGTACAAATAAAATACAGACTAGATTTGTCGGTCAACCACAGTGCAACAGGCAGATACCGCAAGGGTCAGAGTAAAGTTGCAGAGGGTAGATATCGATAGATGATATAGATGACGTTAAATGCTTTATAAATTTCGGTTTCCCTCAAAAATACAACCCATAAACCCTTAACTATTTATGTCCTGTTCGGTATTTAAGGGTGCATTAATCACCGCTTCAACGGTTTCTTTTGACGGATAACCATCAGCAATCAAACCAACAGTCACTTGAAATGCACGTACACCTTTGCGTGTGGCGGGACCTAAAATGCCGTCGGCCTCCCCAACATCAAAGCCCAGTTTGTTTAGCTTATCTTGAAATTGTTGCATTTTTGTAACGGTATAATTAGGTAAATTGGGTAGCGGTTTTGATAAAGTACCCTGCCCATTTATTCTGTCAGCCAAGTGACCCACTGCTAAACCGTAATATTCGGAATTGTTCCAACCTAGGATCACATCAAAATTAGGGTAAACCATAAACGCAGAACCATTATGCCCGGCAGGAATAAGTAAGGCTGCTTTTAAGTCACTATCACCGAGTGTTTTACCGCTCACTTGCATCACGTTTTGCTGTGACCAAAAAGACACCGTTTGAGGATGGGATTTACCTGCTAACTGATAGTTAAAATCTTTGGGTAATATGACTTCTCTGCCCCATCTAAAGCCCGTTTTCCATCCTAAACTTTGCAAAAAGTGTGCGGCAGATGCCAGTGCGTCTAATTCATTGTTCCATAGGTCAACTTTGCCATCTGCATCGCCATCTTTAGCATATTTCATATAGGCGGTAGGCATAAATTGAGTGTGGCCCATTGCGCCGGCCCAAGAACCAATCATGTATTTATCATCAAGATTTTCACGCTCAAGTAACAACAAAGCTTGCATAAGCTCTTCAGAAAAATATGCGCTTCGACGTTGATCACACGCCAGTGTTGTTAAAGCAGGGATAGTGGGGATTTTACCTTTAATGCCCCCAAAATTCGTTTCTAGCCCCCAAAATGCAATCAGATAATGGGCTGGTACACCATATTGCTGGGTAAGTTTAGATAAAAAATCACGATATTCTACTAATTTTTCACGCCCTTTTTTAACGCGCCAAGGTGTTATTCGTTTTGAAAAGTAGCCAGTAAAAGTCTGAACAAATTCTGGTTGATTGCGGTCGTAATCTAGAATTTTTGGCAAGAGTTTAACCTGCCCTAAAATATCGACAGTCGTGTTTTCAGACACCCCTGCGTTTCGAGCTAATTGCTGTAAACGTGCCACACACTGAGGAAACGATTCCGGTTCAGTTATTTGACTTTGCTGAGCGTGAGACATGAAAACCATAGACATCAGGCCTATAGTAATAAAAATTGTTTTACATGAAGAGAAAGCAATCAATGTGACTATCCAAAAAGTGTTAATAATTGTTGATCTAGGACTTATCCTATCCGACTTAATAAAAATCATTAAGCATATTTCGCTACCCATACCTCATTTGCCATAATATTTTCTGTGCTGGTAATATGATCCAGCCAGGTTTTGCCAATTAAATGATCAAACTCATGTAAAAATATCCGTGCTACAAAACCCTCAAGCTTGATATTTTGAGCCTTTCCTTCTCTGTCAAAATAGGCCACATCCACCCAATCTGGTCGCTCAATACGTCCACGTAACCCCGGCACAGACAAACACCCTTCCCACTCCCAGACCTTATTTTCGCTACTTTGTTTAATCAGCGGATTAACCAAAACCAAAGGCTGCATATCAGGCGCATCTGGGTAACGAGGATTAGGCCGTGAAGCAATAATCATAATGGCTCTAGGGTCAAACACTTGTGGCGCGGCAATGCCAATACCGTTGGCCTCAAGCATAGTCGCCAATAACTCATCAATAAATGTGATCAGTGCCTTTTGCTCAAACTCAGACTGCCCAATCTGCTTAGCTGGCGTCCTAAGAACGTCTTCACCTATCTGCGCAATTTTCATCTATTATTTCTACTTCCATTTTATTTAAGAATTAGCTTTTTGCGAGCAGCGACTGGCTCGAATTTTAAAGCTCCCATCTACCCTTCACACAGTCAATTCATCCCAACAAATCGCGGGCGACT
>CAJQKX010000282.1 GCA_905479025.1 uncultured Paraglaciecola sp. | reverse complement strand
GTCACTTATCCCTTATTACGCCAATGAGCTTTATAAGGGTGAGAGTGCCAAAACGTTATTTTTGTTGAAGGTGACCTTTAGCGATGATGACAAAAACCTAAAATGGATTGGCGATAATCCTGACTATTATCTTGGATTAGATTTATCCATGGTCGAGCAGAAAACGCAATTTACAAAAGACCAGAATAATCAATGGGTATTGCCCAAACAAGAGTTATAAGAACAAGAGGGATTGTGCTTTGAGTCGTCTTTGAAACATTTGAAATCTATTGAAGAGAATACTAATGAAGAATGGGTTGGTAGCGGGAGCAGGATGTGAACCTTCGACCTTTCGTGGATACAAAAGAGCGAGCTTGTGGGCGATTGTGTTTTGAGTAGTCTTTGAAATATTAGAATACTATTGAAGAGAATACTCTTGAATAATCGGTTGGTTGCGGGAGCAGGATTTGAACCTACGACCTTCGGGTTATGAGCCCGACGAGCTACCAGACTGCTCCATCCCGCGTCCGATTCGAGCGGCAAGATAACCGCTATGGCTCGACTACGCAAGTTAAGTTTATTAAATAAATTTTGACTGATGATAAAAGCAGCACAGCTGCTAATGTATTGTACTTTTTAACTGAGCGAAGAAAATAAAAAGTCGCTCATTTTGCGAGCGGCTTTTCAATTATTTAAACTGGGTAAACCCAGCGTTTAAGGTTTCAGGCTGTAAATCACCCCTGATACTTCTGCATCACTAAAGTGGCGTTAGTGCCGCCAAAACCAAAACTGTTAGACATCACTGTGGTCAATGCGCCTTCACGAGTTTCAGTGACGACGTCCATGCCTTTTGCTAACACGTCTAGGTTTTCAATATTAATTGATGGGGCGATGAAATCGTTTTCCATCATCAAAATACTGTAAATCGCTTCATTTACTCCAGCAGCACCAAGTGCATGACCCGTCATAGCTTTAGTGGCGCTCAGTGGAGGCGTGGTATCCCCAAAGACTTCACGAATAGCCCAAAGCTCTTTTACGTCACCCACAGGAGTAGAGGTGCCATGGGTATTGATGTAATCAATGGGTTTATCTAGACCTTGCATGGCTTGTTGCATACAACGAACGGCCCCTTCACCTGACGGAGCTACCATATCTGCGCCGTCTGATGTGGCACCATAACCTACAATCTCAGCATAAATTTTGGCACCGCGAGCCAGTGCGTGTTCAAGCTCTTCCACCACCACCATTCCACCACCACCTGCGCCAACAAAACCATCGCGGTCTGCATCATAGGTACGAGAGGCCTTGGTTGGGTCGTCGTTGTACTTAGTTGACATGGCGCCCATAGCATCGAACTCTGCTGAAAGGGTATAATGTAATTCTTCACCACCGCCTGCAAAAATAATATCTTGTTTGCCTAATTGGATTTGTTCTAACGCGTTACCAATACAGTGGGCACTGGTTGAACAGGCTGAACTAATAGAATAGTTCACACCTTTAATCTTAAAGGGTGTCGCCAAACAGGCTGATACGGTACTACCCATGCAGCGAGTCACCATATATGGCCCAATGCGCTTGACACCTTTTTCGCGCAAAATATCGATAGCCTCAACTTGGTTTTTAGACGATGCGCCACCGGAACCGGCAATGATACCTGTTCTTACGTTTGAAACCATGTCATCGCTCAAGCCTGAATCTTTAATCGCTTGTTGCATCGCAATATAAGCATAACCAGCCGCTTCGCCCATAAAACGTAATATTTTACGATCAATGTGCTCTTTAATATCAATATTCACTTTACCCCAAACTTGGCTGCGCATACCCGCTTGTTCAAATTCTTCGGAAAAAGTAATACCCGAACGACCTTCTCTAAGAGAGGTTGTGACTTCATCTTTATTGTTACCAATACTGGATACTATGCCCAGTCCAGTTATTACCGCTCTTCTCATGATTAACCCTTCAGAAAAAATTTTGCCCATATTCTAATGAATTTACTCAGCCAACTGGTCTGCTTTGAGCGTACACGTGTTAGCTTAATTTGAAAATCAAAGCCATGCAAATGATTACTGTGATTGTTATGACATAACGCATACCTTAATCTGTATAATATTCACCGATCTTTATACATAACTATCCAGAGCTGACTTAATTTGACTATTGCCAACGCCAACATTCGATTCAATGAAAATGGCACCCCTTATGCCACACAGTTTGAAGATCTGTACTTTTCTGATGCACAAGGCATCGATGAAACAACCCATGTATTTATTAAGCATAGTAACCTGCTAGCCCGTTGGAAAAAATGGCAAGAACAGCTGTTTGTTATAGCTGAAACGGGCTTTGGTACTGGCCTTAATCTATTAGTGACTATGCTGCACTTCGAAAAATTTAGACAACAAAGCAACAGCCCACTGTTTAGATTACATTTCATTTCAATAGAAAAATTTCCTATAAGCCATAATGATTTAGCCAAAGCTTTGTCCCTTTACCCAGAGTTAAAGGCATACTCTCACGCTTTGCTCGAACAATACCCAATACCTGTAGCTGGATGTCACCGCCTGACGTTTCTTGGCGGTAAGGTTATTTTAGACTTGTGGTTAGGGGATGTGCATGACGTTTTACCTAAGATTGAAAACACACCTCAAGGTTTAATCGATACTTGGTTTCTTGATGGCTTTGCGCCCAGTAAAAATCCAGAC
>CAJQKX010000281.1 GCA_905479025.1 uncultured Paraglaciecola sp. | reverse complement strand
GATGTTCTGGCGTAAAATGGCCTTGTTGGCGGTCATCGTTACTCATGATTGACACCCCCTTGGCTGGACTTATTGCCAAGGGCCCGCTCACGCTCTAACCAAGCAAGCGCTATGCCCTCCTCCCACTTAGAAGCACCGCCTACGCGCTTAATACAAGCGGGAGGCAGCGGGTTACGAGCACAGTGAAATCGGCGCTGAAGAGTACGCTTCGAAATACCAAGCGCATTACATATATCGTTAGACGAAACAAATTTAGGTAACATAGCGTTATCCTCCAAAGTTAAGGTTGAGTTTGATTGTTGAGTGCGCGCGCACGCGTTTCTTGAAGCGCCGCAATTTGCATAAGGAGTACGAACCAGAGGCTCAAATCGAGCGAGGCACAAATAGCAAATTGCGACCAGTGGCGGTCTATGTAGCGCCACACGACCACAGCGGGACTGTCTGGTTGATATGCCAAGATAGGCTTGAGTGGAATAACACGCTCGTTCACATAGTGACTGATAGCAGAGGCGGTATCACGGGCATGCTTTTTAGCGAGCCGTAAAGCCTCTTTGGCGTCACCTTCGGCCTTCTGAGCAGGCACAACACTATCGGCAAAGCTGGAAAGGCTTACTTCGATCAGCGCCACAACACTAAGCTCTAATAACGCACCGTAGCTGTCTGCATGGGTGCGCGAAGCATCAGAGTACTGAGACAACATATCTTTTGAATTAAGATCACTCTCCAAAGCACGGCGCATTTTGGTCTGAGTAAGACCGAGGTTAGCCACGATCTCTTCGTAGCGCTCTTGCTGGCTGTCGATTAAAGCGAGCAGCTGACCAAGGGAGCGGAGCGTGTCATCGTAAACTCGCCAAACTGGGCCTCGACCAGATCGTAGACTAAAATCGCCCTCCTCTTCCTGATCGCGTAAATCCAAAACGGTGCCAGCTTGCGACTCAATAAATGCGTGAATAGAAGTCACAGCCTTGTAGTTTCGCTTCGCGGTCGACTCCTTTTGCATTACAATTTCATAGTTGTGGTGCATGTCATGCAAGGCGGCAGCTTCGAAAGTGACACCAATAAATGTCGGTGACAAAGAAGCTAAGGTAGTTAGCGCAACACCGAGTAGATGCGTGCATATAGCCAGTTTGCTTGGCTTGCCTGCTGCCAGCCTGAGGAAGATGGCGAACTGCCATCCCCACACCAACTTAAGGCAACCAAAGACGGACAGGGTCATTGCTGCAACTAACGTGTAATGCACCCAGCCTGTACCGGGCAAAATTTGGTCGAACCCAATACCAGCGGTACCCGAGCTAATAGTTATAAGTAGCGCTACTAAAAATTGACTTGATTGGGCTTGCTGTTGAACTTGTGTTTCTAAGTTGTCATGCGTGGACATGAGTTTTCTCCCGTTGGTCTTGGTTGACGTTCGGGAACAGCTTAAAATTTACGCGAAGAAGGTTTTCACTAAAAGAAAACCATTTTTTTCTATTTTTTCCTAGTGCTTGATTTTTATGATTATTTCAACATTACATGCGGTCTCTCTATGACAGATAAATCGTCTCTGGAATACAGAAGAGCGGATTTTGTTAAACGGTCGCCCTATCTTTATAGGCTCTCGGTCGTCACCGTATTTCGCGACATATACAAACAGTACAAACGCATTGATGATCACCCTCTAGGCGCTCTTAAATACATTATCCAAGATATGGCTTCTTACTATGATGGCCACCCTGACGAACTAAAAGGAAGCTTTAGCAAGAAACTGGGCAATATTCTGTCAGGTGAAACAGAGGGTACTCGCAACGAAGATATAGACCATTTTGAACTCATTGAAGAGTTTTTGTGGCGGCACGAACCCGAAGAAATTTCTATGTTAGAAATTGTCAACGAGGTCAACTATCTAGCTAAGTTCTTCACCTCTTTTACCAAACCCAAGATGGTGAAGCAGAGCCGGGTCGATGCCCGCCTTGATATTGGAAAAACTAACGACACCTATATGGAGGATGAAGGCAAGCTAATCATTTTGAAAACCATTGAAGAGGGGCATGTATTTAAATTCATTCACACTTCAGAAAGTGAACGAAAACAATACCGCCTTACCAAGAATAGACATGTAGTAGAGTCTTTGATCGATAACTACTATTTAGCGATAAAAAAAAGTCGGTTTATCGATGAAAAAATAGCAATTTTATTCAGCGATTCATTGCAATCAGAATTCTGCTTCGGCTGCTATCTCGAAAAAAACAACTTGCTAATCATGAAGCATCACCAGACATTAAAGCCCATGTTTTTAGAATACCTTAAGGCTCAAATAACGATGCCGGGCGACATGGGAAAAGTATCAATTTTTGATATAAAAACAAATGTCGATATTTCTCCGTTCGGGATAATTTCGCCCATTTATTACCCCGAAGATGAGAAATACAAATGCATTAATTACTCTGGACTAGATACAGTTAAGGACATTAGAGAACGCGATTTAGCCATTCAAAAAGCTAACGAAATTTATAAAACACTGCGCGAAAATTAAGTAAATGTTTACCGATAGGGCTATATAGTGTTAAAGATAAAAACAGAAAGTAACAATAATTGGATGGAACCAAATTTATTACATGCTGCTCGGTATTGTGATTTTGACGAGGCGAAAGCGGCGTTAAAAAATAATCCATCATGCATATACGACTACAACGCCAACAAAATGAATGCTCTTCAGGTAGCCATCTGTGAGTTCCATGAAGATATGGCGTTTTTCTTACTCGAAAACTCTAAAATCTCTGCAAGTCATACAGATATATTTGACAGACACGCACTCAATTTAGCCTTACAGATTGGAAGCGAAGAGTTGTGTGGCGCATTGAACACTCGCTGGTGTGAAGAGCGTCGTGCCGAGCTAAACAACCCCGATAAAGTCACTCCACTTTCTCCAAAGCCAAACTAAGCCAACACGATTAGAGACCAGCTTAAGACTCTCTTGAGTCTGACGCTTTCGCTTGTCTTATTCCTGCTGATTTACGAAGTTCCTGTAACTTCAGGTATCCTGCTTCCAGCAGCTCAGCTCGTTCAGTAATACGCCGCTTACGCTCTTCTGGAAGTTGATCCCAGACACGCTGTAAATTTTCGCCTTTAGCCATGTGCTTTCTCACTTATTTTTAAACACGCAGCTCGTTATGCACATGAATACCTGTGAATGCTGGCGTATTTTTTTTGAGTGTAATTTCAACACTCATATCTAACGCTTGCAAACAACGATATAAACGATCAAAGGTAAACCCTGACAGACGACCATTAGCAATTTGAGATACTTCAGGCTGCGTAATACCCAGAAGCTCTGAGGCAGCTTTTTGTTTTAAGCCACGATCTTCAAGCAACTGGTTAATACCCAATGCCAGTTTTACTTTTGCTAGGCGCTCATCACCATTTTTTAATCCTTCAAAAGGATGAGCGGTCACAACTGCACTATTTCTTTGTTCTTTGCTCATGTTCTTCTCTCGCTTTCATCAATCGTTGTTCTATCATTTTCATATCAGTTTTAGGTGTTGATATTCCCTTTTTGCTTTTCTTTTGGAATGCATGAAGCACATAAATCGCATCCTCAAATTTAACGGTATAGACCGCTCGATAAGTATCAGTATTGTAGTTATCAACAATTTCCAATACTGATGCACCTTTAAAGCCTTTCAGCGGTTTAACATTCCCTGCCTTCATACCCATTTGAGCAAGGTGCAGGGAATAGCCCATCACGTCCTGAACATCATCAGGGAATTCAAGCCAGTCACCATGCGATGTACCAATCCATACGACTGGCTTTTCAACGTCATTACTCATAGTTAGTTATATGATATTTCATATATTTTGTCAAGCGGATAGTTTAATAGCCTGAAGTCATTAGCATTTTCTGACCTATAGATACTCTTCGCAATTCACGCCCTCCGCCATCTATCTAGCCTGATAACATTATTCTTGCTGGGCGCAGCAGGTGGCTCGCCATCCACCAAGCTGTTCAACCGCCTACACCATGCCGAATACGCCTCTGCCTGCTCTTCGAGGTAATCATGCTGGTCATACACGCTTGCTATCCCTCGGCTATGCCCGAGCATGACCTCAGCCAAATTGAACGTGGTTAGGGATGAGAGATTAGATCGGCAGGTGCGACGCAGGTCGTGCATGGAGAAGTGTGGCAATTCAAATTGCTTTCTTCGACGAAGAAACTGCATGATGTTGTACGGAATTTGAAGAGGCGCTGTATGCCCCATCACCTCATTTTTTTCAAAATTGGTAAAAACATATTTGCTGCCACTACTTAGATCAAACGCCTGCTGTAAAAACCCTTTGATCTCTGGCGTGATGGGTCTTCGCAGTGGTTTGCCCGATTTCTTGCCCAGCTTGTGGTTTTCAGGGGGTATCGTCCAAACATTTTTCTCAAAATCAAAATGTCTTTTTTCAGACAATCGTAGTTCTCCGTTTCGGCAGCCGTAGATCAGGCATAGCTTTACAAAGAGTTTGTTCTTCTCTGTGATGCGCGATTCATCCAAGGCGATCCAGACCATTTTGATTTCTTCATCAGAGAGCGAGCGATTGACCGAACGCTTTCTGACTTGCAAATCTTCTTTGGCGTAGATGTCCGCTAACGGATTGGAGGGTATCAGTCTGCGCTTTGTGCCAAACTTCAACATCTGTTTTGCGTTCACTAGAATGCGCTCAGCAATAGCAGGGGTTGTCTCTGCCAATTTTTCAAGAATATCTAGCCACTCATGCAGGGTGACTTTTTCCGCTGGCAAATTTCCAAGGCGCGGAAATATATGCAACTCAAACGAGCGTAAAATTTCGTGATGGCCTTTTTTATTTTTAACGCAGTAGCTTTCGTACCAAAGCTCAAACAACCCCTTGAGCGATGCTGTCGCTATGATGGCTTGTCTTTCTAATTGGCGCACAATTTTGGGATTATGGCCTAGCTCTAATTGCTTCCTTAGTCGCAGCCCCTCCTCTCTCGCTTCTTTTAGCGTCATCAACGGGTATGTCCCTATATCCAGTCGCGTTTGCTTATCGTTGTAGTAGTAACGCAGGCTATACGTGACTTTTCCCTTCACTGAGACACGTGCGAGCAGCCCGTCTCTATCAGTTTTATTGAGAATTTTTGATCTTGGTTTTTTGTGGTTGGCTTTAAGCCAAGAATTGGTGATTGTCATGTCTTGCGCTCCAAATCATTGATTCAAAAGCACAAGTACATATAAATTTTAAGCGCTCAGAATCGCAAAATATGTACTCAAATATGTACTTATTTTGCGTGGC
>CAJQKX010000280.1 GCA_905479025.1 uncultured Paraglaciecola sp. | reverse complement strand
GAATTTGATTTCTTCCTTGGTAAGGAGTTCTAACATCATTCGCTATAAGACTTTCAGCGAGATAAGACGAGTATTTATTAGTCGTAAAATCATATATGAGGACTTGATTATTACCATCAACAACATCGCCATCAAAAAAATCTTTAACGTTATTATTAAAAACATATATTCTGTGGTCATCTAAAATGTTTATATCGTGTTGATGGAAGAAGCGCCCCGTTCCTTTCCAAATGATTTTGTTGGTCGAGGGGCGATACAACAGCACCATTGACTGATTTCGCAGTGACAGAAATACGTCCCCCTTCTTCCAATATTGACTATCAAAATCTACTGGCTGAATATCATTTAGATGAATTGGATCCCTCACAAAAAATTTATCCCTCATAGAAAATAGTAAATACTCTAAATCATTGTCAATAAAAATTTGTGAGACTGATTTTTCATATAAAACTTCTCCATCTGGCGATAATTTGACGATAGAGTCATCTAAATAACCATCTTCTCTGGGAAGATTTCTACCAACCTTTTCTGATGGTAAATTTTGAGGATACGTATGTGCAGGAACCCATATATTTCCGTCAATGTCTTTTTCTATTGAATGATGAAATAGATCTGTTGTATTTTGAAATAATAAATTGGAGCAAGCATCGATTTTTCTTAAAGGCGTCGTATGTTGGAATACCAGACCGCCATCATTTACCAGTAGTGGATGCCTTAAAATTGATCTAGAGTTATTACGATCTATATTTAAAGATTTAAACTCATCAATTTTTTTAGTTAAATCATTAAATTCATCAATATCAGGATTCCAGGTATGCAAAACGTGGAAATTTGTTAAATCAACAAGCTCAACTATTCCCTCTTTTAAATCACCACTATATCTTGATAAAAGCAAGTAAGATTCTTGCATGTTGGGATTTCCAGCGAACCCACCACTCGAAGATGGAAATCGGTCCTCTTCTCTCGCACTGCGTAATGCTGACTTTAAATTTGCTGGTATGTTTGCAATAGATAATGCAGCTTTAGAAACACCCCCTGCTTTCGTACTTCCAACCAATTCCTGTCTTACAAGAACACCAAACCCGAACGTAAGAAGAATACTTAATAAGATAACTAGAAATAGTATCCAAATATCAACTTTCTTAAACATTAAACTTTTCCCATGTTTCATAGACTTAATGAAACCTATCTCCATCAACTCACCACTACGGTTGAGCCAATGGTAAAACATTTTTTATTATATTCAGCTATTCGTTAAATAATTGGTATCTGTTAACTAAGTTATTTGTGCATTTGCGCATAATTTGATCTATATAGGTTATCAGTACAGCACAGCACAGCATTTATCTTAAAGAAAAAAGTTTCCAGCTACTGCTTCTACATGGCCCTCTTGCTCATTCAGAGCGATTAGCTCATCGAAGGATCCCCAGCCGCTTTGGTACTTCAATATGTTTTTTACCTTAGCAATCGACTTTAGTTCGTATCGGGCCATCGAACCGTCAGCGTCAATCGAGCTGATGAATAATTCACCCGCCCCGAGCGCTGAGACTCCAAAGCTAGATTAAGGGGGTATCACCTGGCTGACAAGGTCCCATTGTAAATCAAGACATCGTAATCACAGAAAGCTGCGATGGAAACCTTATTTAGCAGCAAATATATAATTTTTCAAAATTCACGAGAGCTTTCTAACTTTTAAATTAATTAACACAAGCATCATCAATAAATATGAGAGTGGGTTAGAATTCAAATCCTTTGTACTTACAACAAGTATCTCAATGCCTACCACATTCGTATATAGCAAAAATACAAAAAAGCAGTAAGCAAAAAGTAATCTTCCTTGATCAATCTTTAATTTGCTTAGATTCCAAAGATAGATGACCCACAGAGATAGGAGGGCGAAAACCCCGAACACACCTCTTTCCACTAAAACTGTTAAAGTTTGATTGTGCATGCCTCCAAATCCGAACCTAGCACCAGTGCTAGGGACGATTAATTCTGCACTACTACCGACTCCATACCCAAACCAAAATCTCTCTGATGACCACTCTACTGCCTTTTCCCACATATTCAACCGACTAGAATCAGCTAAAATCTTGGATATTTCAAATGTATACACACCGGTATTGTTATCAAAGATATTAAGTCGAAGCGACCAAAACCATAAAATCTCATTAACCAAATCTATGTCTTTTGCTATGTAAAACAGCAAAAAAAGCAGAGGAGCCCCAAATATTAATGATCGAAATAAAATGCTTGGTTTACCAAATATTTTTAATAGAATAAAAGGTAAAGAAGCTAACACAGCAAATAAAATAACTCCTCTTGAAAACGAAAATACTATAAGCAATGTTAATAATATGCATGAAACCCAAAATATAAATCTGCTTTGTTTAAGCAACCAATCTTTCAAAACAGGAAATATTAAGATTAGAATTGCTATCAAGGTATATGAACGGCCACCGACTTCGGAGGAGCGAACAGAGCCTGAGCCTCTTGATAAGATCTCGACAGGAATAAAGATCAAACTTAAGACAACCAAAACCATAAAGCTTAGACAGATAATGTGCTCTGCTTGGTGAATATTCAAATTCGAATTTATCCCCGTGAAGAAAAATAGCGG
>CAJQKX010000279.1 GCA_905479025.1 uncultured Paraglaciecola sp. | reverse complement strand
AGGGCCTTCCATATCGGTTCTTTTAATATGTGAACCTGTAGTTTGTATACGTTCAACTTTAATGATGTCGTATGACTGTGCTTGCACTGCCATACTGCTCGAAATGGCAGCGGCCAATAGGTGAGTTTTATGGTGATCGGTTTCATTATTATTCTTGATAGTCTTTTTATTTTAATAAGGAATTGAAGTACACTGTTCTTGCAGCATAACTCCCTTTAAGTCTTGCCACCAAACAACTATTGATGACAATATCTTTACGTTATGAAAGTCACTTAATAAATAGTAACTGGCGATTAAAAGGTTTGAGATTGTAGCCAAATGTTGATTTCAAATAATAGATTGATTTAATACCTTTTGAGTATTTTGATTAAAACACTCATTACTGACTTACACTCTTTCGGCGGCTTAGCCAACGTGACGGAAGACACCGAATAAGAAAAATAAAATATGCGTCAGTTTATAAACAATATTAACCTAAAGTGGATTGATTCACTGAACGATTTTTTATGTAAAATGGTTAGTTGGTTTACGCTATTAATGGTTTTATTAACATGTTTAATTGTAGTACTCAGATATGGCTTTAACTTAGGCTGGATAGCGATGCAAGAGTCAGTAATGTACTTGCATGGCATGGTGTTTCTATTAGGTTCGGCTCACACTTTGCGCGTCAATGGCCATGTAAGAGTCGATATTTTTTATCGGCGCTTCTGTCCAACAAAACAAGCAAAGGTAGACCTGTTTGGTAGCCTGTTGTTATTAATGCCAGTGAACATTTTTATTTTCATGATTAGTTTCGATTACGTCATGCGTGCTTGGCGGGTCATGGAAACGTCTCAAGAGGCTGGGGGTATCCCTGGGGTATTTTTGTTAAAGAGCTTAATTTTATTATTTTCTTTTACTATGCTGCTCCAGGGAATAGCCGAGGTGATACGCAATATGGTGAAAGTGTCTCTAGATAAACCATTATCAGAAGCTGAGAGTCAGTAATGGAATATATCTCACTACTGATGTTTTTAGCGGTGTGTTTGGTGTTGTTATTAGGGTATCCCGTTGCCTATTCACTGGCAGGTACCGCACTCATTTTTGCGGGTGTAGGGGCTTTTTTCGGTGTATTCGACACAGCTTACTTACAAGCCGTACCCAGCCGCTTATTTGGCATAGTGTCTAACCAAACGTTAATTGCCGTACCGCTATTTGTTTTTATGGGAGTGATGTTAGAGAAATCCCGCGTAGCTGAAGATTTGCTACTCGCCATGGAACAAGTACTGGGTAGGTTAAAATCAGGACTGGCTGTTTCTGTAGTGCTCGTTGGGATGTTGTTAGCTGCCAGTACAGGCATAGTCGGGGCCACCGTGGTCACTATGGGGCTACTTTCTCTGCCCACAATGCTTAAAAAAGGCTACTCACCACCTTTTGCATGCGGGGCAATATGCGCCACCGGCACATTGGGGCAAATCATTCCTCCCTCCATCGCTTTGGTTTTACTTGGCGATGTGTTGTCTAGTGCATTTGTGCAAGCGCAACTGAATATGGGGATATTTTCACCACAGTCCGTGTCAGTTGGTGACTTGTTTGTTGGGGCTTTAGTCCCAGGTTTTTTGTTAGTAGGCATGAATCTTTATATATTTTAGTGTTTGCCAGTAGGCAGATAACCCCGTCGCTCGAACAAAGTGATCAAGCACCTATTTCTGTTAGTGCATTGTG
Source organism: uncultured Paraglaciecola sp. (assembly GCA_905479025.1). The sequence goes on along the minus strand of CAJQKX010000279.1, from coordinate 1,799 downwards.
TGCAGCGCTATTTCCACCATTGTTGTTAATTTTTATGGTGCTGGGTTCAATTTTGGCAGGTTTTGCTACCCCCACTGAAGCTGCAGGTGTCGGTGCAACAGGCGCATTGGTCCTTGCAATGCTCAACAAACAACTTAACCTACAAAAATTGAAAGATGTGATGATGTCGACCACTAAAGTCACATCCATGGTTTTTTTAATTTTAATTGGCGCATCCATTTTCTCATTGGTATTTCGTGGTTTTGGTGGTGAAGAATTAATACAAGAATTGTTTAACCGTTTGCCAGGAGGGGTGTTTACTGCGGTTTTATTGGTGATGGTGGTGATATTTTTACTTGGCTTTATTTTAGATTTTATCGAAATTACTTTCGTAGTGGTGCCTTTAGTCGCTCCAGTATTATTGGCAATGGGAGTTGATCCTATTTGGCTTGGGATCATGATAGCCGTAAACTTACAGACTTCATTTCTCACCCCACCGTTTGGATTTGCCTTATTCTATTTACGTGGTGTAGCGCCACCAGAAGTGAATACCTCAGATATTTATCGAGGGGTCTTTCCCTTTATTCTTATTCAACTATTGTTGCTAGCTTGTTTGGCAATTTGGCCAAATCTGGTAACTTGGTTACCTTCTTTGCTTTAACATTATTTTTGAGAATCGAACTATGAAATTACTTCAATTATTTATTTTAGTTATATTTAGCATCTTGCTGATCTCTTGTGGCGACGGATCCTCTACTGTCCCAACAGCACAAGTCGAAGAGCAAAATTATGAATGGAAACTGGTGACATCTTGGCCAAAAAACTTTCCAGGCTTAGGTAAGGGACCAGAAACCTTTGCTAAGTATGTTGAACGCATGTCTAAGGGCCGGCTTAAAATAAAAGTATTTGGTGCAGGTCAAATGGTGCCAGGATTTGAAGTATTTGATACTGTTTCTAGTGGTGCCGCCGAAATGGGTCATGCTGGCTCTTATTACTGGAAAGGTAAAGCTCCCGCAACCCAAATATTCACTGCTATTCCTTTTGGCATGAATGCCACCGAAATGAATGCTTGGTTGCATTACGGAGGTGGTTTGGCTCTATGGAGAGAAGTTTATGAACCCTTTAATTTAATTCCTTTTGCTGGCGGTAATACTGGCGTTCAAATGGCGGGTTGGTTTAAAAACGAAATTAACAGTGTTGAAGATCTCAAAGGTCTAAAAATGCGCATTCCTGGTTTAGGTGGCGAAGTAATTAAAAAACTTGGCGGCATTCCTGTCGCCTTGACTGGTGGTGAACTCTTTACTTCTCTGCAGTCTGGAGCAATCGACGCCACTGAGTGGGTTGGCCCTTATAACGACTTGGCATTTGGTTTATACAAGGCGGCCAAATATTATTATCACTCTGGTTGGCATGAGCCCAGTGCCAACTTAGAGTTTATAGTTAACAAACAAGCATTCGAAGCACTTCCAGATGATTTACAAGCGATTATCGAGGTGGCAACGCGAGCCGTCAATCAAGATATGTGGGATGAATACACTGCTGCGAACAATGCAGCTATGCAGGCTTTAGTCGAGACACATAAGGTTGATATGCGTCCTCTTCCTGCTGATGTCATGCTAGCATTAAAAAACACTTCAGCTGAGGTGATCCAAGAACAGTCAGATGCCGACCCATTGTTCAAAAAAGTATATGATTCTTATTCAGATTTTCAAATCAAGGTGATGAAATACCACCAAATATCAGAGTTTGAATATTATAAAAATCGTGCTGGCAATAACAACTAATTGAGAAATACAGAATGTAAAAAGTTGACTCTATTA
>CAJQKX010000278.1 GCA_905479025.1 uncultured Paraglaciecola sp. | reverse complement strand
CCAGAAATGCGAGCGGCTATTGGCGCTAGATGTTGCCAAGCCTGCATTGATATCAACTATCGTGGTGCAGGTACCTTTGAGTTCTTGTTTGAAAATAATGAGTTTTATTTCATTGAAATGAATACTCGTATTCAGGTTGAACACCCAGTATCAGAAATGATCACAGGTGTTGATTTAATTAAAGAGCAACTGAGAGTTGCGGCCGGTCAAAAGTTGTCTATGACTCAAGAGCAGATAAAGGTGAAAGGCCATGCGATCGAATGTCGTATCAATGCCGAAGATTCAAAAACTTTTATTCCAAGCCCGGGTAAAATTACCAAGTTTCATTCACCAGGTGGTTTGGGTGTCAGGTGGGATTCGCATATCTACACAGATTACGTAGTGCCACCTTACTACGATTCAATGATTGGTAAATTAATCACTTATGGTGAGACCAGAGAAGTGGCTATTGTTCGAATGCGCCATGCATTAGACGAGCTGGTCATCGGTGGAATTAAAACCAATGTTGAACTGCACAAAAGTATCATGGCCGATGAGGTCTTCGCTGCTGGTGGCGCTAATATTCATTACCTAGAGAAAAAATTAGGTATGGGTGGACACTAACTTTTTGTAAGAACAACCATTAAGTTTAAAAAGAGCGTTTATAGCTCTTTTTTTATGTCTGTAGCATAGCTGCGGTTACCTGCTCTTTTTCTAATGTTATACTATTTAAAATTTATAATATTGAGTTTGTTTATGCCTTGGATCCAACTAAAAATAAATAGCCAAGCAGATTATGCTGAGCAAATTGGCGAAATGTTATCAGCCAATGGTGCCCAAGCTGTGACTTTTGTGGATGCTAAAGACACACCTATGTATGAACCTAAACCTGGTGAAGTGATGCTCTGGCCAGACACACAAGTAGTGGGATTGTATGACGCACAATATGATATGTCTCGGGTAGTCAGCCAGCTTAGCAAATCCAAATTATTAGGCAAAAACTTCAATCACAAATTAGACCAATTAGAAGACAAAGATTGGGAACGAGAATGGATGGTAAATTTTCATCCTATGCAATTTGGCGAGCGTTTATGGATTTGCCCCAGCTGGCGTGATGTGCCGGATCCAAATGCAGTGATTGTGATGCTCGATCCCGGATTAGCTTTTGGTACTGGTACACACCCCACCACCAGTTTGTGTCTAAAGTGGTTAGACAGTTTAGAACTGTCTCAGGCAACAGTAGTGGATTTTGGTTGTGGCTCAGGCATATTGGGTATAGCAGCACTGAAATTAGGCGCCAAGCGTGTGGTAGGCATTGATATCGACCCCCAAGCGTTACTCGCCAGTCAAGACAATGCAAATCGCAACTATGTAGGCGAAAAAATAGAATTATATCTGCCACAATATCAACCTAAGTTACAAGCTGATGTGGTGTTAGCCAATATTCTCGCAGGTCCATTAAGGGAGTTAAAGTCGGTTATCAGTGCCTATTGCAAACCCGGTGGTAAGTTAGTGTTGTCAGGTATTTTGGATAAACAAGCAGAAGAAATTAACGCTTTGTATAGCGATGTATTTGATATGCAACCTATTGCTATTGATGGGGAGTGGGCGAGGGTGTCTGGGGTTAAAAAGTAAAAGTTATTGAGGACAAATTTGTTTAGATAGCACTAACGAAAAATGCTGTGACTTATCATACAAAGTTCGAACTCTTCCTTGTTCGAAATTCTTCGAAAATCCTATTTTATGCTACTATCATCAGAGATATTTGTCAGCAAGGTGCTGTAAATTGCTTACAGCCTAATAGATTATTTTGAATTGGTTGACTCAGCTGGAAGGTGTATTCGAGAAGATAAAGCAGGATATTTTGACGTTCATCACAGTCCCATTCTTGAACGTTGAGGTATCAACAATAAACAGTGGTTCATTCATGCCACTGAATTTAAAAAATACTTCAGCACCGCAGTAGGTAGCGAGTATATGCTGCGACAATGTAAAAATTATACTAACCATCAAAAAATACGTGGCAAGGAAAAAGCTAAAGTATCATTTAAAGGGGCTTAAACCTCGCTAAATCAAAAAAATACCACTACCCAGTAACGGTGTAAAACAAGGTGGCATGTGATTTGCATTATCAATTGAATGCGGAAACTTAAGTACTGATTTACCTTCCAAAGATCCAACCAAGTATGTATCCACTCCCTTAAATGTAAAATATTTTGGTCATCAAGGTGCTACAGATTTAACGAAAGTGCTAGCTTACAAAAATGGATGTTTGGTTTTTGCCATCGGAGTTGAATTACTATGAGGCTTAGCTATTTGTCAAAACAAAGCTTGTACCAAAACTTTCTGGTAACCTTTAGATAGATATAGTTATACAAACATCAATTTTAGCCACTCAAACAACCACGAGACCTTGATATGGCCGACTACGCCTCAGCAAACACATCACCTGCTACAACTGAATTAATAGAAAAGCCTATAACGCACTTAAAAGAATCAAACAACGCACTAATTGAGCAGGCTGGAAACGTAACCGACACAAGTACAACTACGTCTGAAGTTGAACCGTCGAGTTTACAAGACTTTGATGTGGTTGATAGTATCAGTCAGGAATTAGAGCAAGTGAATGCGATTTATCAAATGGTGGTAGAGTTTTTCGTAGGTTATAGCTTCCAGATAATTGGTGCTTTGCTCATTATGCTGGTGGGTATACTCGTGGCTGGTAAAGTAAGCAAAATGGTTGAACGTTTATGCCTTAAAAAGAAGCTAGATGTCACACTTTCAAGCTTTATCGCCTCTACCATCAAAATTATCATTGTGGTTTTGATTGGTATTATCGCACTAGGTAAATTAGGCATTAGTGTCACTCCCTTTGTGGCAGCGATTGGAGCGCTATCACTTGGTGCTGGATTAGCTATGCAAGGGCTGTTGGCTAATTATGCGGCGGGTCTCAATATTATTATCGCTCGCCCTTTCATAGTCGGTGATACTATCGAAGTGCAAAAAGTGACCGGTTTAGTGAAAAAAGTTCAACTTGCTTACACAATGTTGATAGACGAAGACGGTACAGAAATAACAATCCCAAACCGGCATATAGTTGGTGAGATCATCCACAATTCTTACTCCAACATGCTGGCAGAAATAAGCATCGGTATTGCCTACAGCGAAGATGCACCGAGAGCCATCCTGGTCATCATGCAAGCTTTAGCTAAAATTGAAGAATTACAAGATATTCAGATGCCGTTAGATGAAGAAGGTGTGCCAAAAACCGAGCAGAAATTACAAGTCGGTATAGGTAGCTTTGGTGCCAGTAGTGTTAATCTCTCGGTTCGAGCCTGGTTGCCTACTTCCAGATTTCACCAATTACGCTTCAAGTTGAACGCTGCAATTTATGCCGCTCTCAACGAAAATAATGTGAAAATCCCATTCCCTCAACACGAAGTACGTATGTTAAATGATTAGCAGGAGTATTGTTAATTTCTAAAACCAAAACAGTCGGACTGAATACATAGGGTAAATAGTGGCGACTATCGGAGTCGAGATGTGAGGTTTGGCTGCTTATTTCATTTTTTGAGTTGGTATTTAAGCTTTAAGCTTCGTCTATCGGTAGGTTGCGCAAACGTCACCTTAAAAATCAGAATTCGCTACGTTCTGTAATTTTTTCGATGAATTTTATTAGGAAAGTGGTGCCGACTACCGGAGTCGAACTGGTGACCTACTGATTACAAGTCAGTTGCTCTACCAACTGAGCTAAGTCGGCACACAGGAAAATGTTACAAGGTGACGCTAATTTTGGAATGTTGGTAGTCTGCTTTGTTGCAGCTTATCCCAAAAAGAAAAGCTATTTTATTCATAATTAATATGTTGTCAATCAAATAAAAATATTTTTCAAAAGGTCGTTTAAAGTTTCAGCAATCTGGCTGCTTCATCTTTTAGCATTGGAAAATATTCAATCGGTACGTACTCAGACAAAGCCTGCATTGTTTTCCCTAGTTCAGCATAGTTATCTGCACATAAGTTGAAGTGCCCCATCTTACGCTTTTTGCGAGGGGTTTTACCGTACCAGTGAAGATGGCAGCCGGGAATACTCAGCATGTCCCTTGCAAAATCTTTGCAACCTATGATGTTTATCATGGCGGTAGGTGATGTGACTTTCGTTGAGCCTAATGGTAACCCCCTCACTGCTCTAAGATGGTTTTCAAACTGGCAAGTATCTGCACCTTGCATTGTCCAATGCCCAGAATTATGGACTCGTGGTGCTATTTCATTAACCAATAGTTGTTCTCCAATTTGGAAAAATTCAACTGCCAACACACCAACGTAATCTAGTGATACTGCTAGTTTGTTGAAGATATCTTGTGCTTGTTGGTTAAGTGCATGGTCAACTTGCAGAGCAGGAGCAATAGAAACATGCAATTGACCATGATGATGTAAGTTTTCTGCAAGTGGATAATAGGCAATTTCGCCCTTATTGCTTCGAACTGCTACCAATGAAAGTTCGCGATCAAAACTGAGCATTTTCTCAACCACCAAAGGAACTTTATGTAAGTCTAACTTGGACAACTGCTGTTTCAGTTCAGGCAATTCGTTTTTATTTTGTAAACGCCATTGGCCATAACCATCATAGCCATCTCTGCTTGCTTTGATAATTAACTTTTCGCCAAGCTTTTCAACAGCCGCCTCTAATTGTTCAACATCGGTAACGACTTCAAACGGGCAGTTGGTGATAGCCAGTTTTTCGAGTAATTTTTTCTCGCGAACTCTATCAGCCCCCGTCAAAATTGCCTCTACACTGGGTTTGAGTTTGCCACTACCATGGACTAACTCGAGTAAATTTTCAGGAATATGTTCAAATTCAACAGTGATGGCGTTCACTTCTTCAATCATCCGTTCAAGTGAGTTATTGATTATTTGTTTACTCACCGGATCGACAATTTTATTATCCGCTACATCTACTGCCTGAACACTTATTCCAAGTGGATAACCAGCCAAAGCCATCATTCTGGCTAACTGCCCTGAACCAAGAACTAATATGCTCATTTACACAATCTCATGTCAGTTTTTATCATAAAGAGGGAAGGACTAATTCGTCTTGTGCAATTACAGTGGCGGTTTGTTCTGCTCGAAAGTCTTTGATTGCTTGTTGCACATCTGGATTTTGCAAGGCGATTACCTGTGCTGCTAACAATCCAGCATTGGCAGCACCGGCTTCACCAATCGCTAAAGTGCCTACTGCTACTCCTTTGGGCATTTGCACGATAGATAGTAAAGAATCAATACCGTTCAATTGACTTGAGCGAACAGGTACACCAAATACAGGTAAAGTAGTATGTGCTGCGATCATACCGGGCAAGTGCGCTGCTCCCCCTGCACCGCCAATAATGACCTGGTACCCTTGTTCAGCTGCTTTTTCGGCAAAATCTGTGAGCAGATTCGGGGTGCGATGTGCTGAGACAACTTTGGCCGTATAACTCACGCCAAGCTTTTCTAACATGAGCGCTGCGTTTTGCATGGTAGGCCAGTCAGACTTGGAGCCCATTACTATTGCCACGTTTGGCATAACTTTCTCTCTTAAATCACATTTTATGATTTAGGGTAAATCAATCCCCTAAAATTTTGGACACATATTGTAGCTTATAGCTTGCAGCATAGAAACCACCCTAATGGTAGTTTTGCTAACGTCTATTGGAGGGCCTGTTTTAGTGCAGTTTCATGTAATCCAATGTTAAGTCTGTTAGTAATTTTACGCCTGTTTTCATACCTGAATCGTCGACATAAAATTCTGGCGTGTGGTGGGCTGGGGCATCGGCTTCGGATATATCTAAGGGCTTACCGCCAATCCACATATATAGCCCTGGTATTTTTTCTTGAAAAAACGAAAAGTCTTCTGCGCCCGTCACGGGTTTGCTATAAATAACATTCTCACGGCCAGCACTTCTAATCAGTGTAGGGACCATTTTTTCAGTTAGTTCAGGATCGTTGTAGGTGATGGGGTAGTTGTAATCCAAAGGCAAAGTTACTTCAACTTCAGCACGCATACTGTCAGCAATACCTTTAACCTTTCTGGGAACCGCTTCATACATGTGTTCACGGGCCGCTTTATTTAAGGTACGAATGGTACCTACTAATTCAACTTCACTGGGGATAATATTTGAGCGGTTACCACCATGAATAGAGCCTATTGTAACCACGGCGGCTTCATCAATGAG
>CAJQKX010000277.1 GCA_905479025.1 uncultured Paraglaciecola sp. | reverse complement strand
GTGATTGTGAGGCAAAACAGTTTTAACCGTTGCGACTATGGCATGTTGATCATAATCCCAAAATGTTTGCGCTAAATTTGCTTGTTTTTTGACTATCGAATTAGCGCCATCAGCACCTATAACTAATCTAGCTGTTAACTGGCTATTGTCATCTAAGGTAATAAAACATTCTTGCTGGCCAAAAATTAATTGCTTAATTTTTTTTGGGGCGAGTAACTCAATATGACTACTGCTTTGGGCTTGCACCCATAAGCTATGCCTAATTGCTTGATTTTCAACAATATGACCTAGTTGCTTTTTTTGAACTTGGTCAGCAGAAAACGCAATTTTTCCAAAACTGTCTTTATCCCAAACTTGCATATTTTCATAACTGCATAGCCTGTTAAGATCTAAATGTTGCCAAGCACCTAAATTTTGTAAAATATTTTCTGAAGCAAGCGTCAGCGCGCTAACACGTAACTGAGGAGCCCCAGTTGGCATAGATTCACTAACATGGCTTTCAACAACCGCCACCGACAGACCACTATTTTTTAAAGCAAGGGCTTGAGTCAACCCTACTGTGCCCCCCCCCACTATAATAATGTCATATACATGCATACTGTTAGCCACTCTTTTTTGTCATCAGTGCTTCAATGTCGTTGATAGTTTTAGGTGCAGCTTCAGTCAAGTTTTCATGACCACTTTGGGTTATCAGTAAATTATCTTCAATACGAATACCTGTGCCACACCATTTACTATCAACATCTGCATCAGGTGCTATATAAATACCGGGCTCAACCGTTAGTACCATTCCAGGTTTGAGCGGTCGCTCTTGACCATCTATTTTGTAATGACCGACATCATGTACATCTAAACCAAGCCAATGACTTAGACCGTGCATATAAAACGCACGGTAGGTTTGTTGTTCGATATTAGCGGCTAATTCCCCTTTCAATATATCTAAATCAATCAAACCTTGGGTGATCACAGCAATTGCCACGTCGCTAGCCTGCTTAATAGTGTTGTTGGGCTTAATCACATCAAAGGCGGCGAGTTGCGCATCCAACACCAGTTGATAGAGTTGCTTTTGCTCGATTGAAAAAATCCCAGAAACGGGGAATGTGCGGGTAATATCGGATGCATAACCTTGCCATTCGCAACCGGCATCAATTAAGACTAGATCGCCGACTTTTAGATCTTGATTATTTTCAGTGTAATGCAAAATACAAGCATTATCACCTGCCCCAACTATAGTGCCATAGGCTGGATATTTAGCGCCTTGCATGGCGAATTCATGATGAATTTCTGCTTCAAGGTGATATTCATTTTTACCCGCCTCAACAAATTTCATGGCTCGGATATGTGCTTGGGTCGCGGTAGCTGCCGCTTGACGCATCATGTCTATTTCATTAGCAGACTTAATTAATCGCATTTCATCTAAGATGATTCGAACATCAATCAGGCTAGAAGGAGCCTCTTTACTTTGTTTTGGGGCATCACGTAATGCTTGCAATAAAGAAAAAACAAGGTCATCGGCGTCAGGGTTATGTCCTTGAGCAAAATATATATTTTGATGGCCATCAATCAAATCTAATAACTGTTCATCTAATTCTTCTAAAGCAAAGGCCATGTTTACGGGGTATTGCTGTTTGGCTTGACTGAGACCCGTTCTGCGCCCATGCCAAATTTCCATAGTAGGGTCTTTATCTAAGCAGAATAAAACGCACAATCCCTTTGAATATTCTTGATGATTAGATAATACCAACCAAGCTTCTGGCTCAGGGAAAGCACACAAATATTGAAAATAACTGTCTTGGCGAAATGGATACTCTGTATCACGACTGCGAGTGACTAAGTTTGACGCGGGCACCAAACAAATACTGTTAGGCTGCATCTTTTCTAATAAATGTTTTTGACGTGTTAAAAATTCGGTGTTATTCATGGGCAATGACTTGACTCACTTTACTGTTTACAAAAACAAAGATGTTAGGCTTATTTTAATAAACCGCTGAATAAAACGTCTAGTGAACCGTTTTGGGTTGACTTTGTTGTTGTTCAGGTGACTTACCTAACTCGTTAAAACATAACATAGCGGTAACGCGCACATATTCCATTACTTCAAACAAAGCCTGTTCTGACTCTTCATTTTCACTCATTTCATCATCCATCCGCGCAATTTCCGCAAAATCTTCTAGGGCTTCTTTAACATCTTCAGAACAACCGGTTAAATCATCCTGATGTAAACCAAAACCAAGCATAAAACCTTGTACCCAATTCAATAAAGCCTGACCACGCTCGTTAATAGGGGATGAATCCTCAGGTAAACAAAGTACCAGTGCAAAATCATTTTCAACCAATTGCTGGCATGTACTATCGAAAAGACTTTTGAACGCTTCGTCTACTTCTTTGGAAAACATCTCACCTTGGTGAATAAAATCAGCGAGAGGCTCTAACCAATCTTGGCATTCTAGTGGCATACCACCACCTAACATGCCACAAAACATACCTTGTACTTCTGCGGCTGTGGTTAATATATTGTTCCGTTCGAGTAACGGAGTTAAAGTATCGAAAAGGTTAGTTGATGTATTCAAAGTGTTCTCTCAATCGTTGGACCAAATAATTCTACCACTCTCAGGAGGGCAAATACACGTTAGAGGATGCGATAGCGCTAGTATATCTGACTGCTAACTGATTAAATAAGGATGTTTGGTGTATCGCGAGTTATTTATTGGTGTAATAACAAACAGTTTTCTACGTCTCCTGGGGTGTTTGCCAGTTTAGTTATGTCCCTGGCCGATGCTTTTTACCTAGGGAGTTGATTCCACTACTATTGTGCAAGCTTGGCTCGTATCAAGAAGCCTAAGGTAGTGATGATACTTCCGCCCTGAACTTTCGGTTCACGGGCTTATACTAGACAGCGGCATTTTGGGAGACATCCAAACGTTTATAAACGGATTGAGACTAGAAGCTATATGAATCAAGAACAACAAATACACACTTACGGAAAAGATGTAATGGAAGCCTAACTTCTTTGGTTAAATGGAAATATGATGATTTTCATAAAGTGATGATCGCTGAATTTTCAGTAGATAAACAAGACCAAGTGTTTTTTACATTACAACAATTTTTACCTGTAATCTGGGATGTTAAAACCATCAAAAAAGCACCTGAAGAAGTCAAACATTACGCGGGGGCATTTTCAAAACTGGTTAAACAACAAAAGCTATTCAGTACCAATATTCAACG
>CAJQKX010000276.1 GCA_905479025.1 uncultured Paraglaciecola sp. | reverse complement strand
GCCACGACAAAAGTGATTACATGGGCTGCAGTATGTGCCCCAACTACACTTTGCTAAGTTTGTCGTTTTTCAGAGACACAGGCCCGGATTTTCCGGGTTTTTTTTATTTTGTGTTTAATCAGGTAAAGTAAATTATGGCTACTTCGCCCACCATTTTTGTTTACAGTGGCTCGAATCGTCGGGGGCAAGTTGTCAAAGGCGAAATTTCTGCCATGTCTATTGTTGAAGCTAAAAATCAACTGCGTAGGCAAGGCATTTCTGCCAGAAGGATCAAAAAACTCGCCAAACCTTTATTTGGTGGCGGCGAGAAAATTAAGCCTGTTGATATTGCATTATTATCTAGACAGATTGCCACTATGCTCAGTGCCGGTGTCACCTTAATACAAACGATAGAAATGATTGCCTCGGGTCACGCCAATAAAACTATGCGCACCTTGTTAGGGGAAATAGGTGCCAGTGTTAGCGCAGGTAATCCGCTCTCAGCGACGTTGCGTAAATACCCTGATTATTTTGATGATTTATATTGCGACTTAGTAGAAACCGGCGAACAATCCGGTGCCTTAGAAACGATTTACGACCGAATTGCAATTTACAAAGAAAAATCTGAAGCCCTTAAATCTAAAATTAAAAAAGCCATGTTTTACCCCATTGCGGTGGTTGTCGTGGCTTTTATTGTTACGACTATTCTACTGATATTTGTGGTACCCCAATTTGAAGAAATATTTTCTAGTTTTGGCGCAGAGCTACCTGCCTTTACGCAGTTTGTTTTGGGTATATCTAGAGGGATGCAAGACTACGGCTTGATTATTGCCGGTGTGATATTTGCTGCTGGGACTTTGTTTGCCAGAGCCCATAAAAAATCTCTAAAACTCAGAGATGCTGTCGATAAAAAAATTCTAAAGATACCCTTGATTGGCGACATTCTTATAAAAGCCTCTGTTGCTAGGTTTACGCGTACTTTAGCCACCACTTTTGCGGCAGGTGTCCCTCTAATGGGGGCATTGGACTCTGCGGCAGGGGCGGCAGGTAATGCGGTATTTCGTGATGCGATTTTATTTGTTAGAAAGGAAGTGTCAGCTGGAATTCCTATGAATGTTGGTATGCGTTCTACTTCTGTATTTCCTGAAATGGTGGTACAGATGATAGCGATAGGTGAAGAAGCCGGCGCGGTTGACGAGATGCTAAGCAAAGTGGCTACCATATACGAAGCAGAGGTAGACGATATGGTTGATGGGTTAACCAGTTTACTGGAACCAATGATCATGGCAGTCTTGGGCGTAGTGATTGGTGGATTGATTGTCGCCATGTACTTGCCCATATTTGAAATGGGTAATGTGGTTTAAGTCATTTTAATCTTTTTAAGTTACTATTACCTCTGCCATGGCATGCCAGCTGAAATTCTGGCAAGCTGGTGTCATTTATTAAGTATCACTCATTTTTTATAAGTTAATTTATGCACGCATCGTTTCAATTAATGGCTGACTCGCCTGCCTTTTTTATGGGTTTTGTGTTTATTATCAGTTTGATGGTAGGCAGTTTTTTGAATGTGGTTATTTATCGTTTGCCCGTTATGATGGAACGGTCGTGGAAAGCGGAAATAGCTGAGTATACGGTTTTAGAAAATCAAGCCTCGCCTTTGACTGGCCGTCCCAAAGAGCCGCCATTCAATTTAGTTAAACCTGATTCAACTTGCCCAAAATGCCAACATAAAATCAGAGTTTGGGAAAATATTCCTTTAATTAGTTGGTTTCTGCTCAAAGGAAAATGTAGCCAATGTAAAAATCCCATCTCAAGTCGCTACCCTTTGGTTGAATTGGCCACTGGCCTGCTATCTACTTTGGTCGCCTGGCATTTTGGTTTTGGTTTGGTGGGCCTTGCCGCTGTTCTAGCCACTTGGTTACTGATTGCTATGACTTTTATCGACCTAGATACTATGTTATTGCCAGACCAATTAACCTTATCGTTGTTATGGTTAGGCTTGCTGCTCAGTATCGAAAGTCCTTTTGTGTCGAGCCAAGATGCGTTGATTGGCGCTGCTGTGGGTTATTTAAGCTTGTGGAGCTTGTATTGGGCGTTTAAATTACTGACCGGTAAAGAGGGTATGGGATATGGCGATTTCAAATTACTGGCTGCAATAGGTGCTTGGGTAGGTTGGCAACATTTGCCCGTAGTGATATTACTGTCTTCATTTGTGGGTGCGGTTGTGGGAGTGAGTCTGCTGGCAATACAAGGTAAAGACAAAGATCAACCCATTCCCTTTGGCCCTTATCTAGCTGCTGCTGGCTGGTTAACTTTGTTATATGGCGATTGGATTGTTATGCAGTATTGGCAGTGGATGTTGCAGTGAGTGGTGTTTGGCATGAGTAATTATGTTGTTGGTATCAGTGGTGGGATAGGTAGTGGTAAAACCACTGTTACTGATTTGTTTGCAAAGTATGGGATTGAAGTGATTGATGCTGATGTGATTGCCAGAGAAGTGGTAGAACCAGGTTCGCCAGCACTAAAAGCCATAGTTCATAAGTTTGGTCAGTTTGTTTTAAATGAGTCAGGTGGATCATCTTCAGGTACTTTGGATAGAGCTAAACTCCGTAATTTAGTCTTTAACAACATCGAAACCAAAAATTGGCTCAATCAACTTTTGCATCCGGCCATCAGGCAACAAATGTTGTTACAGACTAAACAAGCCAAATCGGCTTATTGTCTTTTAAGTGTGCCATTATTGGTTGAAAGTAAATTATATGAGCAAGTCGACAGGGTGGTTATTGTCGATGTAGATGAACAAACCCAACTACAAAGAACCCTGTTACGTGATAAAACAAATGAACAACAAATCCTTGCAATTATGCGTGCTCAGGCAACTAGGCAGCAGCGTTTGGCTGTGGCAGACGATATCATTGATAATAACGGTCAAGTTAATGATTTAGCTACACAAGTTGCGCAATTACACAAAAGGTATCTGCAAATGGCTAAGCAAAAAGAATAGGCTTGTTAAAGACAAATTGATTTTGGTCTATTGATTTGACTAAAACTTCTTTACAATGTTTGTTTAATCTAAGCCTCGCAGTACAACCAATATAAACAGGTCACCATGTCTCAAGCAATTTACGAATTTCCACTCAATGAAAAGGTACGCACTTACCTTAGGTTTGAGCAGTTATTTAAGCAGCTCGAGCAAGGTAAAATGGCCAGTGAGGATTGGCAGTATATTAATTTTCTAGACTGTCTTTTTACCTTACTCGATTTGTCAGAACGCATCGATTTGCGAAACGACGTACTTAAAGATATTGAGTCTCACGAAAAAAACTTAGTTATATGGTCGCAACATCCAAATATTGATGACGATGCCTTACAATTTGCATTACGCAAAATTCTTCGTTTACGTGAGTCGTTAAAAAGCAATAAAAAAGTGGGTGCAGAACTCAAAGAAGACCGGTTTCTGGCGTCTATAAGGCAGCGTTTCTCAATTCCTGGGGGGGCCTGTAGTTTTGATTTACCCAACTTACACTATTGGTTGCATCTACCGAGTGAAAACAAACTGCGAGATATCAATATTTGGCTCCAGGAACTCACGCCTATTCAGCAGGCGATTGAAATGACCCTGTCTTTTTTGCGCGAAAGAGGACGCTTTAGTGCAGCTGAAGCGGAAAAAGGGTTTTATCAAGGTATTGCTGAAGATAAAAATGAGTTGATTCGAGTTTTGAGTTCAACTGACGACGGATATTTCCCAATGTTGTCAGGAAATAAATATCGCTATGCTATTCGTTTTACTTTTTTTACCCCTACTATGCAGGGTAGCGCATCTGTAGACAGTAAAGTGAGCTTTAAGTTAGCGTGTTGCTAAATGTTTCCATTGACCTGATCGAGGTGATTTACTCTCATGACAAATAAAGTCAACTGCCCCAATTGTAAAAAACATGTGGAA
The DNA here is from genome assembly GCA_905479025.1 of uncultured Paraglaciecola sp. The sequence continues at coordinate 654 of CAJQKX010000276.1, read as the reverse complement.
TGGATCCAAAGTAATCTTTTTCGTCCGTTTTGCAGTAAATTATGTCAGTTAATTGATTTAGGTGAGTGGGCCGACGAGGAAAAGTCCATTCCTTGTGGTGCGAACAAAGATCAGGAAATAATTAAACTGTCTGACTTTGATATTGAAGATATTGAGGCAATGTTAAGTGAGCAATCTGAAGATTTTTTTAAAGAGTGATTAATTAATAGACTCTTGATTAATTTAATAGATTGCCTTAATCGATAATAATTATTTTGAATGATTAAAAACAGTATGTATATTAGAAAAATTAATTTTATTAACCCTAGATAGGAGACCAATATGTCTAACCCAAATTTTGCAGATAAATCAGGACAAGCAGTACCAGAATGTACTTTTGCTGCTCGTGTTAACGACGAGTGGGTTAAAATCACTACAGACGAGTTATTTAAAGGTAAAACTGTCGTTGTTTTCTCTTTACCTGGCGCTTTTACTCCTACTTGTTCTTCTACTCATTTACCTCGTTACAATGAATTGGCTAAAACCTTTAAAGCTAATGGTGTAGACGAGATTGTGTGTGTGTCTGTAAACGATACATTTGTTATGAACGCATGGGCTGAAGCACAAGAATCAGATAATGTGATGCTTATTCCAGATGGAAATGGTGATTTTACT
>CAJQKX010000275.1 GCA_905479025.1 uncultured Paraglaciecola sp. | reverse complement strand
TTGATTCAGTGGCCAACCAGTTTTTAATCGAAGAGGGCGGCTTGGATATTCACAGCGCCGAGATCATTGGTTTTGTGGTGGCATCCAACTGTCAGTACAAATCGCCGATTGCCTATCCAGATAAAATCGATGCCGGCTTGCGGGTCAATAAGCTGGGTAATAGCTCAGTGGAATACGGTATCGCGATATTTAAGCAGGGCGCTGAAACTGCTTCCGCAGTCGGCACCTTTACCCATGTGTTTGTCGATCGCGCCACCGATAAGTCAGTGGCGATTCCCGCTCAAATCAGGGCTGCCTTAAACAATCTATTGGTCTGATTCTATTCAATTTTTAGCCAGCCTCTGGCTACTACACCTGATCGAGCTCAGCTTTTGGCTCTGTGACGGGGATGCTGCGATACCTCATGGCCGATTAATAGGAAAGGTTTTTACTGAAAACTGCCCTCACTAATGCCCTCCCTTTTCAATACCCATGCGTAATAACAATACAACATACTCTGAATGTTTGGCCTCTTGCTATCTGGATTTTATGTCCTTATTAAACGCAGTGTGTCTACTTTCATGGCAAGTCGTCTAAATATGAGAAAGGCTAATTGCATTGGCGGTGAGGGGCCAGGTTATTCTTCAGGAAGAGGGTTGAAAAATACTAATAACAAGGAAATGTTAAAATGAGACAAATCATTACACCCATATTTTTAGTCACTTCAGTATGTTTTTCGTTTGCTCTTGCGGCTGAAAAACCTACAGCTATTCAAGTAATACACACTGATGCGTACGAGAAGTGTGCTCTCAAGATTTTTGAAAAATCCTCTAAAGTCAGTGATGTATTCAAGGCCTGCGAAGCTGAAATGAATGCTTATCTCTCGATATACGATTCTAAAACTAAAGAAAAGGTTAAACAGCAGGTTAAGGTGGAGACCCGAAGAGCACTTACGAAAAAGACCCTCCCGCCATTTAGCAATGAGGGCTGAACATGAAAAAACTATTATTTTTAGCCATTATATGGCCAGCGTTGCTATGCGCTGAAATTACAGGGCCAGCTACAAGTACGGGTGATTTCACTCTTGAGTGGAGCGAGTCAGGCGCTAAATTACGGGAAGTTGACGGTGCGGGTAATTATATCGGCTCATGGCTGGGTTCCTCTACTTCAATAAGCAAACCCGATGGGACGTATATTTTTTGGGAATGGCGGTGCTTTAACTTGCCGTTCAGTAATTCCTATTGCTTTTCTACAGATACTCACCAAGTCACGGTTGCGGCAGTCGTCGGTGGGCCAAGTTATCCTGAAGAATCACGAATCCAGGCAGCCTATGAGTACGAGCTTCGATCTGGTGATTTTAATAATGATGGAAAAGTGGACGTATTAGTTGATCGTATTAGCGCTGGACCTATAGATGGAACCTTACAGTCCTATATTCTCTATCAATATTCAAACGGTCTTCTACAGGCTAAAAGACCAATAACTTCAGAGCTCATTGATGCTCGAACCTTTCCTTTAAATACGCTGCTTAACTTGATGCCGAGTGATTTTAATGCTGACGGTTATGCTGATCATATGGTCGAAAATCTCAATGCGGTAATGGGTTCCTCTGTAGTTGATGAATATATAGTCTATGCGGCCGGATCCGCGGCTGACAAAAGCAAGCCTCTAGGAGGGGCTGAAATTGACGATGAGTTTCGCGATTTTACTACTGATCTAAGTCAATGGCTAAATGACCAAAATCACTTTGCCAATAATATTACTAATACAGCAATCCCTCAGTTTTCAATTCGCATCTCATGTGGGGGGGGAATACATTGGTACAATGGGGTTGGCGGGTTGATTTCTGATCGTTTCTGTTTTCCTGTGTTTAGATTTGAGGGCTATAAACAGGCTCAGACCGGAGTTAATTTGAATGCTCTATCTGCATCGACGAGAATCGACTCTATGTATGCTGACATCGAAAATATAGGCGATGATGATTTATGGCAGTTATCTCAGTTTGCTAAAACGGTGCTTAATGTCCATTCATTTGGTTTTGATGACGCTGGTACTCGACAAGCGACAAATCATGGTGAGGATAATGACTTAGATGAGAAAGCAGCAGCATTGATTCAATTTTCTTATATGCTGATGGCTGCTGGGCAAGATGTTGTTGTTCAACAGTCTAATGTTACTCACGATTATCAGGTCAATACGGAGATATGTAGCACCAATGAAGTATTTTGTACTTTGGCGAATATTGCTTGTTGGGGGCGACACTACCATGCTCCGCTCGAAAGAAAAGAGGATCATGGTACCCCTGTAGAAAATGCCGATACGTCCGATTTAGAAGATCTCTTCGGGTTTGAAAATGAGATAAAAACTGGTGTTGGAGCTCCAGCTGGCTTACCGCCGAACGCAATCGCAAATGTCACTGAACCAAGCCATATACTTCATGATACAGATGGGCCTGGTTTTGGTACCTGTCCCCAGCCTGTTTCGGGGCAAGGTTCTGGTGCAGTTAATGAGTGCTCTCAGGTATATCGAGAACCCTACGAAAGTGGTGGTAAGATTAGGATGAGAACTCGCGGCTTTGGCGACAATCGCTTTGCTTTACCAAATCAAATAGGGGGGCCATGGATATTCAGGAAACTCGATGAAGATATGGTTGAAGCTATTAATAGTGCAGCCGGCGGGTTGTGTCCATCACTTTAGGGCCGCAAAATGAGGGTGAAAATTACTTTCGCCCTCTGTCTTAGGAGTAAGTTATGGAAAGTTGGGATCAAACAATCGCTTGGAGTCTATCCATGCTGATATTCTTTTTCTTGAAGTCAGTTTGGATTAAAAAACGCGTCTATTTTGTTGCCGCGGGCATTCTATTTTTTACGCCTTCTGTTATTTACTATCCTGGAATTACGGGCTATTACAGTGCTTGGCCACTGATAGGTTCTCTTCCGGGTTATCTCTTTATTTGGTATGAAGCAGATTTGTGGCTGTTTTATGTTTTACCCCCAGCGACAGTTACGGGGTTAATATTTTGGGCCATTGCGGTTTGGCGAAAAATATAGCTGATTAGTCTGTAGATCCGCTATGAATTTCGTGCGACTCAAACCTCGCCAGGGCACATCAGATCTGCCCTAAATCAATCTTTACGCAAACGTATCAAACCCTCTTGAATAGTACTTGCCACCAGCCTGCCATCCCGAGAAAAGAATGAGCCGCGACTGAGTCCACGACTGTGGCTGCTGCGCGGGCTGTCCATGCAGTAGAGCATCCATTCATCCACTTTAAATTCATCGTGAAACCAGATGCAGTGATCCAGGGATGCCGCCTGTAGTTTGCTGTTCATAAAATTGATTGCATGGGGCAGCAGTGAGGTTC
>CAJQKX010000274.1 GCA_905479025.1 uncultured Paraglaciecola sp. | reverse complement strand
CTGGTTCTGCTTGGTTGTTTCAAGATAACTACATTGATAAATGCACTGCCACCAAACCAGAAAAAAGCATTACGTCTAAATTAAATAATGACACTGTACCCAAATGGTTAACTCATATTATGTATGCTACCGACCTTGAACAAGGTCTGGAAATATTAGCTGACTTGACTAGTTATCAAAGTGTTGTGACCCTCGAAGGTTATTGGTTAGGCCAAGGGTGGATGATTGTAGGTAGTAATGACCAGCAAACAGGCTTGTTAAAACGCGCTAATCAAATTAAACTGCTTGATGCTCAACTTGTAGATGTCAAAAGGAACCTTTTAGATGCAGAGTCATCGGTCAGTGACGCCGAAGGTAAGCTTGGTGTTGCTAAACAAATAGCAGAAACTGACAAGCAGCAATATGAACATCTAAATCTCAATTTACAGCAAACAAAGAATAAAGAGCAATTACTGGCTCAACAACACCTACAAAAAATGGGCCGCAATACTAAATTATCACAAGAATTACTGCGCCAACAAGTTACTTTAGAACAGGAACAGCAACAGCTTGAAGATTTGTCGAAGCAATCAGAAGAGCTGGAACTAACAGTCGACTTGTTACAAGAGCAGCAACTTGAGTTTGAGCAAAACCGAGAGCAGCAACAGCAAAAAATCTCCGATGGTCGTACTAAGCTAGAATCTGTTAAAAATAATTTACATCAATTAGCTTTACACTTACAAAGTATACAAAGTCAATATCAAGGGTTAACCACTAATCAGCAGCGTGAAGCACAATTTTTACATAACATGCAACAAAAGTTGGTATTATTAAAATCTGAGTTTGTTGAATTGACTCTACCACTGAAAGCCCAACAAGGATCGTTACAACAGCTGTTACAACAAAAAAACATTTTGGACATTCAGCAACAAGAGTTAAATGACAAACTAGCCATAATAGATGAAAATTTAACAATGGCTGAAAAAGGTCAAAAAGGTATTACGGATAAAATTCAGGTTATGCAAAGTGAACTGCAAATTATTAAACTTGAATGTGAAGGTTACCGTGTTAGAGCCAATGGTGTATCAGAACAACTCCAAGAGATGCAGCATAACCTTCAATCAGTTTTAGACACCTTACCTGATAACGCAGATGAGAAAAGTTGGCAAATACTATTAGATAAAACCATCACGTCTTTGGATAGACTAGGTGCGGTTAACCTTGCAGCTGTTGAAGAATATGATATCCAGGCTGAGCGTAAACAACATCTTGATGACCAAAATGATGACTTGGTTTCTGCTTTAGAAATACTAGAGCAAGCTATACGTAAAATTGATAAAGAAACCCGCACACGTTTTAAAGAAACCTTTGATCAAGTTAATGAAGACCTAAAAGTGTTATTCCCTAAGGTATTTGGTGGTGGTACGGCTTATCTTGAACTAACCGATGACGATTTACTCGATACAGGTGTCACTATTATGGCTAGGCCACCAGGGAAGAAAAACAGTACCATTCACCTACTTTCCGGTGGAGAAAAAGCATTGACCGCTTTATCATTGGTGTTCGCTATTTTTAGATTGAATCCCGCGCCATTTTGTCTCTTAGATGAAGTTGATGCGCCTCTGGATGATGCAAATGTAATTCGATTTTGTAAGTTGGTGTCAGAAATGTCAAAAACAGTACAGTTTATTTTTATCACGCACAATAAGATAGCCATGGAAATGGCAACACATTTAACTGGTGTTACAATGGCTGAGCCAGGAGTGTCACGAATGGTTGCAGTAGACGTTGATGAAGCTGTGGCAATTGCCCAGGCCTAAGCAAAAATACATTAGCCCTTTTAATCATTATTAAAGAAGTACGAGTAATTTAATGGAAGCAGATGGTTTACGATGGTCGTTATTAGTAATAGGCAGTTTGGTGATTGTTAGTGTTGCCATTCATGGTATTTGGTTGTCTCGAAAAAATAGCGAGAAGAAATTAACCGCGAGTAAACACAAAAACGAACAGCAGTATCAACCTTCTGGTTGGCAGACTGATTCTGATGATTTTAACGAGGAGGTCCATTACGAGAGTGGCGGCACTGATGACGATTTGGATATCAAATCCGATATTGGAGTAGATGAAATTGCAACTGATATAGTTGAAGCAACGTCATCAATAAATGAACTTGATGAATTGGGTTTAAGCGCAGTGCGAGTTGTGCCTGATGCCGAAAAAGTTAATGCAGATACAGAAGCACCAACAAGCAAAATTTATGCGTCTGTAGTGACACAGCCAAAGCCTGAGTATGCTACTAAATACACATCTTCAAAAGTAGAATCCTTATCTATTTCACAGCAACAAGACACATCAAACCATAGTAGTGTATCCCCTAAAGATGTCTCTTCAGATTATTCAGTGTCCTCTCATCATAGCTCAAAAGATAATTATCAAACGCCAGAACCTCCACCATTTTTATTAAAAAAAGAAGGGCCAGAATCTGAAGTTGATAGTGATTCTAGCGTTTTAGCAGAGCAGCCAACTAATGAAAATCCCTCTGGGGTCTCCGTGCAAAAAGAAGCTGAGAATATACCTAATACTGCCTTAGTTGAAAGCATTAGTTTGACAGAAAAAGCACGTAATTTAGTCAAAATTAAAAAAGTTGCTTCAGTAAAAAAACATCGAGATCCTAAGATTGCTGAAGATCAAATGCATATTGATTTTGATGAACAACCGACTGCTAAACCTGAGCCCAAAGAGGAACTAAAAACTAAGCCAGTAGAGTCAGAGCAACCACAAGTGGTGTTAGTGCTTAATATTAAGTCGGCAGATGATAACCCTATTCTAGGCTCTGCGTTACTTCCTATGTTACTTACTTTGGGCTTTAAATTTGGTGATCAGGATATTTTTCAC
>CAJQKX010000273.1 GCA_905479025.1 uncultured Paraglaciecola sp. | reverse complement strand
GCCTGTTTGACGCCCAACAACCTTGCGGGGCGCAGGCCAACATGGCCAAGTATCTGGCCGCCAAGGCTAGTTGGGAAGCGGCAAATGCCTGCATTCAATTCCACGGTGGGATGATCAAGGAATCCGAGTATAAATATAACAATTATTTGCACCAAGATAGTTTTGTAAATGCAACCTTTTGGTCTGGGTCTCCGTTAAGGAAGAAAACTGAACCTCCTCCGACTAAAGTCGAAGGGTTCAGTGGTTTAGAGCGCCTGCGGCACACAGTGGCGTCTTTTCCGACTGAAGTCGGAGGTTTCAAACCAGATTTTTGGAAAATGAATTTAAAGTAAGTTAGAAGTAGCTTTTAGAGCTGTGGCAGGCTTTCAATTTGGAGGCGCAGTTTCTATCTCACGTTTAAAATAGAACGTAGTTGCTACGGATATTCCACGACTATCAATATGTTCATTCGCAGTTACTAATTCCCAGCCGTCGGCGCCTAATTCATTCAATCTTGTATTAAATTTGCTATTGGGTTCTTGCCACTGATCAGGCTTGTGAACAAATTTAACCTTGTATTCAAATGCCTTTCTAATGGAACCTTCATCTTTTTTGCCAAACATCGCCTAATCACCTTAACCAGCCTTACCCCAAAAATAATCCCCGTTCACTTCAGTCATCATTGGAGCCATGGCTCAATATATGTCTACTTCGTGTTTATATCCATGATCACTTTTGCATATGGCCAACTGTTTAAACATCTTTTGCACGAAACGTATTTTTAGCCAGAAAGAGTATCTGTAAACATGTCAGTCGAGTAACGTATAATATATCCGCTATGCGCTACCTAACCCGTCCTATGCTCAGAACCTAATAACCGATCATAGACCGGTCCTTTCATTTCTTTGCTTCAGCTGAGCCTCTCGCAGGGTAATGTAGAAAACCGCTCCGATGATAATAACGGCTCCCAGAACCACAAAATTGTCGATATTTTCATCAAATAATAAAAATCCCACCATAACCGCCCAGATAAGCTGCAAAAAGCTAACGGGTTGCGTCACCGTGAGGGGCGCAGATCGAAAAGCAAACGTCATCGAGTAATGGCCAGCAACAGCAAAAATAGCCACGGCAAACAACATCCCCACTTCAAAGACTGTAGGCGTGATCCACACCGGAATTGTGAGTGGAATTAAACCGATCGTAACTCCAACAGACAATAAAGCCACGACCATATCAGGGCTGGCTAAATCTGTTAAACGTTTAGCCAGTAGATAACTTACGCCAAAACAAAGTGTTGTGCCTAACATCGCTACATGCCCCATAGAGACCTCCCTAAAACCAGGACGTAGGATCACAAAAACACCTAAAACGGCCACAACTATCGCGAGGCCGCGTCGTAGCGCCAAGCGTTCACCTAGGATGAAAACTGCCCCCAATGTTACGAAAACAGGCGTAAGATACCCCATAGCAGAGACGTCTGCCATTGGGATTCGGGCCATAGCGTAGAACCAAAACGTGACGGCAAATGTGTGAAGAAACGCACGACCAATCCCCAGCTTGATTACATTACGTGACAGACCTTCACGCCAAAGGATGCGCGCTACAGGCAGCAGAAAAACCAAGCCCAATACATACCGAAGAAAAGCGCTTTCCGCAGCTGGTAGCCGCGTCCCAACATATTTCACGCATACATAAACTCCTATGAAACAGATGCCAGAAAGCCCCATCCATAAAGCGCCGTTGATCGACTTATTGGGTTGTCCTAATGCCATAAAGTATCGCTGACACGCACCAGTCAGAGTGGCAAGGTCGAAATAGCCGCTGGCGACGACGCAAAACGACTAAGGTAAAATGCCATGCACGCAGTTTGCCCCGGGCAACCTAATCCTCATGCATAAGTCCCGCTCCCAGTATCTGTCTTCAATCCACTTCAGCTTGCCCTGAACCCAACGCACAAGACCCACGCTATGGCGCTGGCCTGCCAGCTTGTACTTTGTCTGCAAACCATGCCGACTATTAGCCCCTGAGATGCGTTGCAAGCCTCACCAAGCTTGGCCCAGCGGGTCGTCCATTGAGCTTTTAAGGTGCTGTTTGGCATGCAGTCCCTACTACAGGAGGACCACTGAATGGGTACACTCCACTGAGGCTTGGGGGAAATTGGCTATACGACGCTCCATCAGGCAGGTAGAAAAGAAATTCATGCAACATAGAAGCCTTGTTGGATTTGGGTACGTACAAACAAGTAAAATATTGCTTTGACACAAACCTTAGCTCTATGATCAATTCAACCAAAGTTTGAATACACTAAAGGCTTTGGACCGCTGTTGGTAAGCCCCTTTTCACCGATAGAACTTGCTTAGCGAATAGGTTCAGGAGCTATTATTAATAGCGAGTTCGACCAAAGTTTAACCCAGCTCCCGCAACCAAGTAAAATAACGCTAAATCTTGGATCGAGTGCTGTTAGTGTTGGGTTTTCAGGCCATGGTTTGGCGTTGCTAATAAAAATAAACGTAATTTTATTTTTTTCTAACCTGATCTCAATAGAATAACCCTACACTAAACGCCGAAAG
>CAJQKX010000272.1 GCA_905479025.1 uncultured Paraglaciecola sp. | reverse complement strand
CTGATTTACCCCACTTCTTAATTTGTGGGCTAGTACAGTGACGGCAACATGTTATGTCTGACGAGCTATCAACGAAGGATGCCGCCTGAGATTCAATAAGCTTGTGCCTCGAAATGACTTTATCCGGCATCAAAAATAGTATTTGTCACTAAAATATTAAGCTCTAATTAATTGAAAAATATGAGTTTCAGAAAATTTCACTGGCCGAAATTCACAATAAAATCATGTTAGCCCAACATTATATGTTTACCTAAAGATCCATTATGAATGATTTAAAAAGTAAACTGACTAACCGTCCGTTTACGTTCTCGATGTTGTTGGTGTTTAGCTGCATTCGCACAGGCCATAATCTTTGGTTTTGCCCACAGCGTCAACATAATGATACTGGACCCCCTATTTGTTTGAGCACAAATGGTCTATGCAACATTTTTTGGTCTTGGTTTTGCTGGATTATTGGTATACACCAAAACAATCTGAGCGCCTATTTTGGTCCATACTGTGATTAACACCGCCAGTGGTATTGCCCAATATTTCAACCTAAATTTTATTGACTCACAGACATATTTAACTATGTTCATCAGCGCCATTATAGTTAGTTTTATCTTTTCTACGGTTTCTGTAATATTTTTGCTCTACAAAGCACAAAAAAATAGCCAGCTTTAAGACAGCGACAGAGTCAAGATATGTGAGGGGCAGAAATAAATGATTGCGCAACTTTTAATTGTGTCTGCCCTTACTGGCCTTAATAGTTTCAGCTAACCTGTGTAGCGAATAAAATATTTCCTAGACACGATATGCTTAATTTTGCTGCAGCAGGCAAAAAGTTGATCAGGTAAAGAGGGTTAAATTTTAAAAAGCTTGGGACCAACATGAATGTTAAAGGTAGAATAACGCAACTGCGGTTATCGAGATGACAGTGCTCATCAGTGCATAAACCAATATGAGCATAACCAACATGTTAATTTAGTGATGAAGAGAAAATCAATGCATTCAAAAATACAACTCACCAAAGAAGATCTCAGAAAAAACAAACCAGCACGAGATGACTACTTAACTAAACGCAAAACCCCCTTAATAGTGGTGTTAGATAATGTCACTAACAGCCATAATATTGGGGCATTTATCCGCTTGGCTGACGCGTTTGCAATCGAAAAAGTGATTGTTTGCGGTGAGCTAACCATTTCAGATAAGAAGTTAAATAAAGCCTCTAGAAATGAAGCGAAATGGGTTTGCGTTGAATACAGTGATAGTAGCACTTCAAGCTTGCAAACATTATTGGACGATGGATATACCGTTTACAGTGTTGAGTTATGTCACGAGTCGCTTGATTATAGTGATGTTGCCTATCCGGCACGCTGTGTATTGGTGTTTGGCAATGAACGTAAAGGAGTGAGTGAAGCCGCATTAAAGTTAAGCCATCAACACATACATATTCCGATGTTTGGTATGGGTAACTCTTTGAATGTTTCAACAGCTGGTGCGATTGTCTTGGCCGAATGTGCTAATCAAATTAGAAAATTGCCATATATTTAAAAAATCTTAAAATATTGCCTCATATTGAAACAACGCTAATTTAAACAATATTAAAAGGCAAATCACCTTAACATTTTTTTAATAAATTGAGATAAATAGTACATTACAAAAATACATCACTTACGGTTTGAGCAAAAAACGTTCATCTCCTGATAACTTTGAATGAGACCGCTTGGTAGTCTCAACCTTGATTGGTTTTGAAATAAGGCACTTTTAGTGAAATTAGTGTATTCATTGATACTATTACATGCTCATAAAAATACATATTTAGGCGAGATAAGTACCCGAACTTTATAGTTCAGGGGGCTAATTCACTAAGTCGAATACTCATTGCGGTGATACCTGCATGCTTCATTTCCTGATCTAACATGGCACGAAATTCTGCAGTGTCAGAAGCAAATATGATACCTACACCTTCTTTGTTGCTATGTATCACCATGCCTTTTTGTTCTAAACAAGTCTGGTCTTGTTCTTTGTGGGTAAAATAGATTTTAATGAAGTCATTCGTTACCAGTTCAGGCTCGGGTAATTCTATAAAAGCGCCAAAAAGATTAATATTTCGTGTAATAGCATGCCCCAAGCTTGCCCCCTTAAATTGAAGCTGGACATCTAAAGCTAAGGGGATTCGGGTATAAGTACGATGATGAAGCGACACTTCAACTCCTGTGATTCAATTTAGAAGACGTAAGCCTTGATTCACTATTAGTATAGTTCAGTATATGTGTATCTCTTTTGATAAAATTGATTTGAATCAATTTAGAATAATAGAAAAATAAGGATAAACATTATTATCAGATTAACGAATCAGTGACGGGCAATACTTGGACTGTAATCAAGCAAGGGCTCTTCTATGCTAGTTCTTCTTATAAGTTTGCGACGCCGAACGGGATCTCAATAGCGCTGAGTTATGGATTGATTATGATATTAGCAATGCGATGAGACATGCACACAAAGTAACGTTAATATTGTCCAATAAACCATAGCTATTTCATTAAAGTGGATGTTCGAAAATAAGCACTAAAAAACAGTTTAGGGCTAATTGAAATATACCTTAAACCGCGCCCGCTGTTACTTCTTGCAATGTGAGTTAACTGACATTTACTAGGGTAAAATTATGCGTTCAAAACGGTTTTTACCTTGCAATGTGATGAGAGTTAATCGTTAAACTAACCGTGCATCATGCAATATTAAGATGTACTTAACCCGCATTACCCCTTTAATTCGTCATTTCAATGACCCTATCTGTCTTAGACTTAAACAAATTTGAAGACATCAATGATATATTGGGTCACTGCTTTGAGATGAAAATCGTTTAAATATCAAAAAACTGAGTGCTGAGCCCACATCCTAAAAAATAAAACCATTAATTTAATGTGGACACCTTAAAGTCGAAATGCAGTTAACATCATTCTTTATGCACAAACACATCTTTTATTAACGTTGCTCCAATCGACATTTTAAGCAACAAAATACACATAGAATAAAAGCAATGATGATGATGATGATGATTAAACACATTCTATTGCGGATATTAAACGTTGTTTTGAGCACCATTAATCTCAATGGCATTGATTAAAAATCAGGCACTAAAATAGTACCCTAAGTCTAGACAACACCGTCCATCAAATAATTATGGAAATGCAAAATGAACTTACATAAAAAAATTCGAAATCATATCACTGTGCACACTATCACGTGCCACATAACATTAAGCCACAATTGTGGCTGTGTGGCTTTTCCCATGGAATGTTACACAGACAATGCTTTTGGTGCGGTGTAATTTATGTCTGAACAACTACCCAAAGAAACATCCCCAACAGTCGTGACGCTCAACCAGCTCGCAGAGTTGGCAAATTACTCGCTTATGGACACGCTTAGCTGCGATCCTGATGCG
>CAJQKX010000271.1 GCA_905479025.1 uncultured Paraglaciecola sp. | reverse complement strand
TCATATGCAACAGTTGATGTTGGTGAGACAACGGTAGAGCCGTTTGGTGCTTTTAGGGTGATGCCAGACAGGCTCGTATCAGATGACGTATCAATAGCACTTACTGATAAGGCCCCAGCCGTGGCGCTGTCGGTCGTGACAACTATAGGAGCATCAGCATCAGTAGATGTTAGAGAAAAGCTGCCATCAGAGTCAGTGTAAGCATAAGGCTCGTCTGCAATATCGAGAATGCCATCTTCGTCATAATCAACAAAGGCAATCGCCCCATCAATGGGCCCAGCAACAGCGTTACCAGACACAGTGTAAGTTGAGTTGGAAACACTAACTGAGCCGCTTCCGCCGCCACCTCCACATGCAGCAAGCGTGAGTAGGCCTAATGGTGTGAGGCTAGAAGGGTTATATTTATACTTGCCTGCTGACATAGATAACCGTCCAAACAACAAATAACCGATTGATAGATTGCGATTTAGAATGATTGGTGTCAACAATACATAAGATAATAACAATAAATATTAGAATAGATTTTGAGACACTTAGTTATGAAGTTTGTTTTGAAAAATTATTTTGAAACATCGTGCAAGATACTTTTTTGCACAGTTTTGTTTTGGCATGCATACATGCAGGTCTCTGAAGCCAGTGGTTTGTATAATGAAAGATTATATGAATTAATTATCTCAACGCCGGAAGCAGTAGAGGCAAAACAAAATTTGATGCTCAATGATTTTGAAATTGACTTACTTACAAAACAAACTGGACCAAAAGTAAATTTCTCCTCTAATGGAAATTATCCACTAAAAACAGAGATCTCACCCCAAAACTCTAGGGTTTCTAGTGTGGATGAGCGGTACATCGACGGAAAACTTTCTCTTGATGTTCAAATTTATGATTTTGGTGCGCAAAATGAACTTATCACATCAGAAAACTTCAAAAAATTATCAGGCCAAATCGAATTAAGGATTTTAGAACAAGAGCTATACTTTGATCTTTTGAAAACTGGCTTTGAAATAGTCGCTTTAACTCAAAATATTAACATGATTGAAGGAGATATCGAACTTCACAACTTAGATAGAGCTATAATCAAGAAGCGTTTTATTCACGGTACAGGCACAAGTATAGACATAAAAGAAGCAGAGTTAATTTCGCTTAATCTAGAAAATGAATACCGTAACGCCAAATCAGACCTAACTGAACGACGTTCATACTTTTTGGTTAAATTTGGTCAAAACTTTGACATTTACAGGATGGAAATCGAAGAAATTCATAAATTATTGCCAGAGCCAGTCAAGGCATTTGAAATAGAAAATGGATTGAAAATTAGAAAATTAAGTTATGAAATTGAAGCCATTGAAAGCGAAATTAATTCAATAAAAAAATCAAGACTTCCAGTTATTTCCTCGTCACTATCTCTCAACATGTACAATCTCGATGTCGGCATTGGGAATGATTATAGTTTCACGGGAGGGGTAAACATGAAAGTCCCCCTCTATGATACAGGTGCCAGTAAGTCAAAAGAATATTCAGCTTTAATGAAAATAAAAATCGTTAAAACACAGATTATTAAGGAACAAAATATTTGGCAGCAAAAGTGGGATCAAAATAACTTCGCGATTTCAAATATAACTAACCAAATTGATTTTATATCGAAAAAACAAAGTGAATTATCAGATAAATATGAATTATTACAAAATTTATCGAAAACACTACAAACAAATTTTATGGAGACTGTGAACGCACGTGTAGCTTCAAGGCAACTGTATCGTGAAGAAAATCAACTACAATGGGAACTCTCAGGCAGATATTTAGAAACCGCCTATTTACGAGAATATTTATTGATGAATGATTAAAAGCTCAAATTCAAAATCTTCAAAGGTCACTGGCTTTGAACATCATTGGTTTTTTGGACCAGTTCTAAAACAATCAGGAAAATACACTCAGGTAATTGTTGCGTCTATCTGTATTAACTTATTTGCCTTGGTAAGTGCTTTTTTTGTGATGACTGTTTATGACCGTGTCATTCCAAATGAGAGTTTAGATACACTCTTATTTCTGACAATTGGCGTCTCTATAGTCATACTGTTTGATTTTTTGATGAAAACCGTGAGGGGAAGCCTAACTGATAAAGCTGGGCTACATATAGATGAGGAAGTCTCAGAGGCTTTGTTTGATCATTTAAGCAGAAATGAAAAGCTAATTGGAACAAAGCCCGTAGGCAGCATTGCTACAATTGTCAAAGAGTTTGATTCCCTCAAAGATGTGATGGCCTCAGCTACGTTAGTTGCTTTTGCGGGCCTGCCGTTTATTTTTATATTTTTAGTCGTCCTTTACGCTTTGGGTGGCTGGGTTGCAGCTGTACCCGCAGCAGTTGTTTTGCTTGTTCTTCTTGTGGGACTTTTAGTTCAGCCAATAATCAAAAGCAAAACATTCAACGCTCAGATTGATAGCCAAACCAAAAATAGTGTCTTAGTAGAGCTTTTAAGTGGGCTTGAAACAATCAAAACATTGAAGGGTATTTCGCTGTTTCGAAAACGCTGGAAAGATAGTGTTTTGCAG
>CAJQKX010000270.1 GCA_905479025.1 uncultured Paraglaciecola sp. | reverse complement strand
CGTAGCGGGCGGTATCGATACGGCTCGCCATGTTCGTGACGCTAAGCTGGAGTTGATAGATGGTATGGGGCATGATTTGCCGCAAGAATTGATTCCTCGTTTTGTCGACCTTATTGCAAACCATGCTCGAGGGAATTAGTCCCTGATCGGTTCCATTTGAACAAACGATAAAAAACCCCACGTTTTATGGGCTAAAACGCAGGGCTTTCGGTTTTACTGTATTGCTTAAAACATCAAGTGGCGGAGAGGCAGTCCGCTATAGTATTTTTATAACCCGTTGTTTTAATTGTATTTCTTTCCTATTCTCTGTTGATTTTTTAATTCCACCCAGCGTTTTACCCTGCACTCGGATTGTGTTCAATACTAGTTTGAACACATTTGATGGTTCATTGGTGCGTGGAATACGGATAGCTTTTGATGGGTGGTATGTCAGGCTAATGCCCGATAGAATTAAACAAAGGAACAAAAACATGGATTTGTATTGAGATACTCACTCCGATGACGAATTTTTATAAATTTTTTTAACAAACGATATAAGGCTCTATGAGACGGTTTTCTGACTATTAAAAAAGCTGCGTCACGGTTGATATGGGACGATATTTAAAACGATTTTGAATTTTATGAAAAATAAAAAAGGAGCTTGATAGATGGTTGATCTTGTGAAAAAAAAGCTAGGTAAGCTAGTTGGACTAAAGAAGGAAGCTTTTAACGAGCTCATCAAAGCAAAAGAGATTTCTGTTGTCCGTCCTCGTTTATTGCCGGTATATAAGCTGGGTGATGAGATGGCTCTTACGTCAGTATTATTGTCCGCATTGCGCCTAGTCAAAGAGTTTAGGGAGCAATTTTTGCGGACGGCGAAGATGAGTAAAGGAACGAAGGTTTACTTTTATAGTGAAGTTGTCTTCTCAACTTTTCCCGAATCGCGAATTGACGGACTAATAATAGTTGTGAAGGCCGGTGTGATTAAAGATGCTGCCATATTAGAAGTGAAAAATGGTCGGGCTAAGCTAGAAAAAACTCAGCTCGAACGGTACCAAACCCTTGCACGAACCCTGTCCATCCCGAATTTCATCACGGTTTCAAATGAGTTTGTCACCGAGCCCACTCAATCACCCGTCCCGTTGAAGCAATATAAGGCAGTAGACCAATATCATTATTCTTGGACTTATCTACTAACTGTTGCTCACGTCTTACTGTATAAAAATATGAATAACATTGAAGATGAAGATCAGGTAGAAATCATGAAAGAAGTGGTTCGCTATTTCGAAAGCGAAAAAACGGGCGTGATCGGATATGGACGAATGAGTCCTGAGTGGACTCAGACTATCGAAAAGATAAAAGACGGCGCTTTGATCAGGGCCTCCGACGAGACAGTGACTGGTGCTGTTAGGAGTTGGCAGCAACAAGAAAAAGATATGGCCTTGGCACTGAGCAGAGCCATCGGTTTTATTGTTGAGTGTGGAGAGGCGCGCTACAAAGGAAATATGCCTCTCCGGCTGGAGGAGGACTGTAAAAAATTGGTAGCTGACGAGCACTTGACCTCTGTCTTCAAAATTAAGGGCGCAGCAGCAGATATAGGAATAAAATCACTGTTTGATAAGCGAGCAGTAGAGTTGAGTATCACGCTAAAGGCCCCTGAGAGCAAGACTGCTAAAGGGCAAGTTGGTTGGTTGAAAAAGCAAATTGAGACATGCTTAAAAAAGCATCCGCAAATCATCGAAAGCTTTAAAAAAGAAATCTTTATAGAACCATGCGTCAAGGGCGCTCGGATTAACGAGCGTTTTGTTCTAGAGGACTTTGACAAAATATCTGCTGCTTTGCCTACTAAGCAGTTTAAAGAGTTTACGATCCTACAGGTCAAATATTTTGGGGCGAAATTCTCCTCACCAACAAAGTTTGTAGAAGTTTCAGAGTTAATGTTGCAGGACTTTTATACGGGTGTGGTTCAGAATTTGACGAAATGGGAGCCTCAGGCACCAAAAATGAAACCAAAAGAATGCGCCCTTGAGGAAGAGGCATTTATAGAGGATGTGAATAAGGGCCTATATATTAAAGACTCCGTGCCCCCGGCGTTGCCAATAAGCATCAAAATATTTGCTGGGTTGGCATCGCCGTCTTCATCTGATACTTAGAGGGGTGGGGGAAAAAGTTGTGAGCTTTTTGGTCGCACAATTGACTTATGTCCTTAAGGTTTTTGCTTTTCGCCGTTAGGAAATGACGGCTTGATATAGCTAAGACATGCTTTTAAATGGAATAAAGTTCCCCCCTAATTGTTTTCTTCCTCTCTGTCTTCCGTAGGCATCTATATTTGCGAACATGCTGCACAACCAGATCAATTCCGATCAGTTTTCCACAGTCTATGGAGGGCAGTGATAACACTCACAACAGTTGGATACGGCGACATGTACCCAATTACCGTAGGAGGAAAGATTTTCACATCTTTCATTTTGATAATCGGCCTAGGTATCGTCGCTATCCCAACCGGGCTGATAGCATCTGCCCTGTCAAAAGCCAG
>CAJQKX010000269.1 GCA_905479025.1 uncultured Paraglaciecola sp. | reverse complement strand
CTTAAACTTGTCTGGCGGCACTGCAAAAGTTGCTTTTATGGACGAACCTGAAAGGTTAGAGGTGGTTTTTTCTTCTAACTTTGCTTGTCCACACTGTGGATATAGTATGGCTGAGTTAGAGCCACGATTGTTTTCCTTTAATAATCCTGCTGGAGCCTGTCAAAGCTGTGATGGTTTAGGAACAAGGCAGTTTTTTGACCCGCATCGTATTATCGCCAATGACGAAATTAGTTTATCGGGTGGGGCGATCAGAGGCTGGGACAAACGCAGCTATTATTATTATCAGATGTTGCAAGCTGTGGCTGATCACTACAAGTTTGATTTGACGGTGCCCTTTGCAGAGCTCGATGAAAAAGCCCAAGACATTGTGTTAAACGGCAGTAAAGGCACATCGTTAAAGTTTAAATACATTAATGACCGTGGCGACATTATGGAACGCAAACATCCATTTGAAGGGATTATCCCGAATATGGAACGACGCTACAAAGAAACAGAATCCAACGCGGTACGTGATGAGCTTTCTAAATATTTGAGTCAACAACATTGTTCAACCTGCTCTGGCTCGCGGCTTAGACTGGAAGCCAGAAACGTATTTATCGGTGAAACACCTCTTAATGTCATTACCGACATGTCGATAGCCGATGCTTTGGCGTTTTTCGCTAATCTTACCCTCACCGGCAAACGTTTAAAGATTGCAGAAAAAATCTTTAAAGAAATCAACGATAGACTAACCTTTTTAGTCAATGTAGGGCTAAATTATCTATCCCTATCACGCAGCGCTGATACGTTATCTGGAGGTGAAGCCCAGCGGATCAGGTTAGCCAGTCAAATAGGTGCTGGGCTAGTGGGAGTGATGTATGTTCTTGACGAACCCTCAATTGGTTTACATCAACGTGACAACGAAAGATTATTGGAAACCCTTGTCCATTTACGTGACTTAGGTAATACAGTTATAGTGGTTGAGCATGACGAAGATGCGATCCGAGCTGCCGATTTTGTGTTGGATATTGGCCCCGGTGCTGGCGTGCACGGGGGCGAAATTGTGGCTCAGGGCACCATCGAAGATATAAAAAATAGTGAGCGTTCGCTAACAGGAAAGTACCTGTCTGGAAAAGAAAGAATTGAAATACCAGCTAAGCGAACCAAAATTGATCAAGACAAATGGGTGGTGCTAACAGGGGCCACTGGTAACAACTTACAAAATGTGACTTTAAGAGCCCCATTAGGGTTAATGACATGCGTGACGGGCGTATCTGGTTCAGGTAAATCTACTTTGATTAACGATACCTTTTATCGCATTGCTCATAGAGTATTAAATGGTGCGACCACAGGGGAGCCTGCACCTTATAAAACTATTACCGGCATGGAGTTTATGGACAAGGTAGTGGATATTGACCAAAGCCCTATTGGCCGAACACCACGCTCTAATCCTGCGACTTATGCAGGTATTTTTACACCAGTGCGTGAATTGTTTGCTGGCACACAAGAAGCCAGATCTCGTGGTTATAAACCCGGACGGTTTAGTTTTAATGTTAAAGGTGGACGCTGTGAAGCATGCCAAGGCGATGGGGTTATTAAAGTTGAAATGCACTTTTTGCCTGATGTATATGTGCCTTGTGATTTATGTAAAGGCAAGCGTTACAACCGAGAAACATTGGAAATCCAGTATAAAGGGTTGAATATCCATCAAGTGTTAGATATGACAGTGGAAGAGGCTCGCCCTTTCTTTGATGTTATCCCTGCTATTGCTCGAAAATTACAAACTCTTATGGATGTGGGTTTATCTTATGTACGTTTAGGTCAAGCTGCCACTACTCTGTCGGGTGGTGAAGCACAGCGCGTCAAGTTAGCTAAAGAATTATCCAAACGAGATACAGGCCAAACCCTGTATATTTTGGATGAGCCAACTACAGGTTTACATTTTCACGATATCAAACAGTTATTGCACGTTCTGCATAGATTGCGTGATCATGGAAATACAGTTGTTGTGATTGAACATAATTTGGACGTGATAAAAACGGCAGACTGGGTAATAGATCTTGGCCCAGAAGGTGGCTCTGGTGGTGGTCAGATTGTAGCCCAAGGGACACCTGAAGATATTTGTCATGTAGAAGAGTCGCATACGGCACGTTTTCTTAAACCATTATTGCAACACCCTAGATGATATTTTATGTTTAGTGAGGAGTTTAATGTTCGTTTTTACGAAACAGATGCCCTCGCTCATGTGAGTAATACTGTTCTAGTGGGATGGTTTGAAAGTGGTCGTGAGCCTATTTTCAAACTATTTAATCCTGAATTGGATTTACAAAATTAGCCCCTTATTTTAGCCAGTTATAAAGTAGACTTTTTAGAACAGATTTATTATGGACAAAAGGTGCAAGTTAGCACTTACATCAGCCGAATAGGCACTAGCTCTTTTGATGTTTATCAGGAGTTGTGGCAGCAGCAAAAAAAATGTGCAACGGGCACAACCACTATGGTGCATTATGATTTTCAGACAAAACGAGCTGTAGCAATAAATGAAGATATAAAAGCTGAACTTTTGGCTAATATTTACTCACAGTAGCAGTGTTTTTTATGAGCTAAATTTAGCTAATCGATTAGGTTACGTGCAGCTTGCAGTCGCTTATTTAGTGTGATTTTGGATTTCGTCAACATGGTGACTGATTATTCTGGCGATATGGCTAGTTGTTTCAGTGATATCAGCTAAAATAGCATCAGCCTTATTAGTGGTTTCAATGCTGATTGCTGTCTTGGATAGTGTGGTAAAAACAATGTATTCATTCTATAATTTTAGTGCTGAGAAAGTGGCAGTACCTAGATATATGAAAAAAGGGCTTTCACTGTTAAGCAATTAATTATAATCGGTTTTAACCATCATAAGGACTCACACTGATACCTACTAAGGAATATCCTACAGTCGCCAAATCACCTTCCCAACCATCAGTGGATAAGGTCCCGGTGACCCAAACCGCGTCATATAAATTTTCTATGGGTACGGCTTCAGAAAACTTCACGTAAACTATTTGATTGGCAGGCGGTGGTGGTACATGTATACAGGCACCAAAATACGGTACTAACAAAAATTCAGTGGTGGTTTGGTTGTCGCCCTCAATAGGCACTACAAATCCTGGTATTTTTACTAGCTTGCCATTTAGTCTCTTGACTATAGGTGCATCAAGTCCCATTTGCAACATACTGCCCTCGTGACTCAAAGGTGTGTTGGGGGCTTGATAATCTGGCGGCACCATGTCTTCCCAAAACAGCTCAAGTGGCTCTTGGGCTGAAATTATTTGGCTGAAGAAGACCGATATGAAGCATATTGCATTGATAATTTTTATCATAAGTTTTTACTTACCTGAATTTGATTAGCCCAATATAAAGGGTTTTCACTTTTTTGTTATCTAGACATGGAACATTCAGCATTAAAAATAAGGAATACACTATAAAATCTTCACCGCTATGAATACTATGCTATGTAAAGTGGTCAAGTAATAACAACCATACTGCACCAGCAATGCTGGTTTAACCATAACAACAGTGTGATGGCTATATAAGCTGTCGTTAATCAGTTATATCTAGACTTATTGTCATTTTACTATTATTGCATCACTCATAAATATAAAGAGCAACCCAATATACTCTTCAGCCAATGATCTGTTACTGCATATATTACTGATTACATTTCTAATCTTGAGCGCAATGAGTCAATTTAATAAGTCGTTAAGGATCAATCGCAGGCAAATATAATCGATGAAGGCACCCTTGATTTTTTAAGATAGATAAAGCTGGTTAAGTGATTACCTAGGGACAAAAAAGCCGGTCAATACCGGCTTTCTTTAATTTAATCATTTTTAAACAAAGTCAGAAAGCAGGTTTAACTTCTGATTCTTCATATAACTTAACACTGTTGACTAACTCGGCTTTAGCCGCTGCTGCATCTTCCCAACCTTCAATTTTCACCCATTTGTTCGGTTCTAAATCTTTGTAATGTTCAAAGAAATGCTGAATTTGATGTTTTGTCAGTTCAGGAATGTGATCAATATCAGTAATGCCACGATAAATTGTTGATAACTTATCAGCAGGTACTGCAAGAATTTTTGCATCTACACCTGACTCATCAGTCATTTTTAATACGCCGATTGGGCGGCACTTGATAACTGAACCAGCTAAAAGTGGGAAAGGTGTCATGACTAATACGTCAGCTGGATCGCCATCTTCAGACAATGTGTGTGGAACATAACCATAGTTAGTCGGGTAGTGCATACAAGTTGCCATAAAACGATCAACAAAAATGGCACCTGATTCTTTATCCACTTCATATTTAACAGGATCTGAGTGAGCAGGAATTTCGATTATGACATTAATTTCATCTGGTAAATTTTTACCAGCGGGGACGGCGTTGAGGCTCATAGTTATCCTAAAGTTGTTGAATTTTAATGCGCAATATTATAATGCTTAGGGACACAAGATGAAACTCAACAAAGTGATTAAAACGAAGACTAAGTATATTTATTGATTAAAACTTGAACTAAATAACAAAATATCGCTATAGTTGCTCTGGAATTGTAAATAAATTGTAAATAAAACAACAAAGTAGCCATTTTTTTATGAACGTTGTTAGTAATGAAAGGTGGCGTAAATTTTTTGCAAAGCGGATCCATTTTTGTGTTTGTTCAAGATGGTTTGTTTTGTGTCATAGTTACATTAACTCAGGGAACCATCATGACTGAACTATTCTACCTGCCACCTATCTTGGGGTTTGCAGGCCTAATTAGCGCTTTTGTAATCTATCTACTTATCAAAAAAGCACCTGTCTCTAATCCGGCTATCATCAAAATAGGTGATGCCATACATTCAGGTGCGATGGTGTTTATGCACCGCGAATATAAAATGTTGTTTCTTTTTGCCTTAGTAGTGGGTATTGCCTTGTATTTTTCTTTGGGCCAATACACAACTATGGCTTTTGTTGCAGGGGCATTATGTTCGGCCACAGCCGGTTATATGGGTATGTTTACTGCCACAAAGGCAAATGTGCGTACTACTCAAGCAGCACATGACGAAGGCCCAGCCGCGGCTTTGACTATCGCCTTTATGGGAGGCTCTGTGATGGGGTTATGTGTCGCATCAATGGGGCTTTTGGGCTTAGGGTCTCTATATTGGTTCTTCGGTGGTGATCCGGCCACAGCTCACGTAATCCATGGATTTGGCATGGGGGCTTCAATAGTTGCTTTGTTTTCACGTGTAGGAGGTGGAATTTTCACTAAGAGTGCCGATGTTGGTGCTGATCTAGTTGGAAAAATTGAAGCGGGTATTCCTGAGGATGATCCACGTAATCCTGGTGTTATAGCTGATAATGTGGGTGATAATGTAGGTGATGTGGCAGGAATGGGTTCAGACATTTTTGAGTCTTATTGCGGCTCAATGATTGCCACTATTGCTATCGCTTCGACAATGACATTGGGTGTATTGGGAAGTCGAGAGTCTTTAATGTTCTTGCCCTTGGCTTTGGCATCAACTGGTTTGTTGTGTTCAGTTGCAGGCATAGTAATGGTTAAATTGTTGTCAGCCAGCAAACCAGAGGTGGCTTTGCGTGCTGGTACTATGTCAGCGGCGATTATTTTTATTACTGCGGCTTATTTTGTGGTTGCCAAACTAGGTGTGAGTGGTCATGTGTGGTGGGCGGTTGTTGCCGGGGCAATGGGCGGAATTATTATTGGCCTTGTGACCGAATATTACACTGCATCCACACCCGTACGTAAAATAGCTAAAGCTGGAGAAACTGGACCTGCTACTGTAATGATTACTGGGCTGGCAGTAGGTATGCAATCGGTTGTTGTTCCTGTGCTAACTATTTGTGCGATTATTTATGCCTCGACTCAGCTATCAGGTTTGTATGGGGTAGGCATTGCCGCTGTAGGTATGTTGGCTACTGTGGGTATAACCATGGCAATTGACGCCTATGGTCCTGTTGCTGACAATGCTGGTGGCATAGCGGAAATGGCAGGTTTGGGAGAAGAAACTCGTGCCATTACTGACTCTCTGGATGAGCTAGGCAACACCACCGCAGCTATTGGTAAAGGTTTTGCTATAGGTGCGGCCGCCCTCGCCGCCCTGGCTATCATTGCTGCATTTATCGAAACCCTTACTGCTAAGTACCCAGACTTTACATTGAATCTAGGCGATCCTATGGTCTTAATAGGTTTGTTTATTGGTGGCTTACTACCCTTTTTAATTGCCTCAATCACTATGACTGCTGTAGGTGATGCTGCATTTGAAATGATCCAAGAAATTCGCCGACAGTTCCGAGAGATTGAAGGCCTAATGGAAGGTACGGCTGAGCCTGATAATGCTCGTTGTATCGATATTGCTACTCAAGCCGCGCTGAAAAAAATGATTTTACCCGGTGTCATTGCTGTTGGTGTGCCTCCTTTAATAGGTTTTGGCTTGGGTGCTTATGCGTTAGGAGGCATGTTAGGCGGAGCATTGTTAGGCTGTGTGTTACTGGCTCTGATGATGGCTAATGCGGGTGGTGCCTGGGATAATGCTAAAAAGTATGTTGAAAAAGGCAACTTAGGTGGTAAAGGGTCTGATACTCATGCAGCTGTAGTAGTGGGAGACACTGTAGGCGACCCATTTAAAGATACATCTGGACCCTCTATGAATATCTTAATCAATGTGATGGCTATTGTGAGTTTGGTGATAGCGCCGCTGTTATAAGTTTATAAAACCTAAAAAAGCCTTATTCAAGGCTTTTTTAGGTTATTGAAGGCTAAACATTAGTTTCTTTGTTGTAGCTTAAACACACCTCTACTTCTTCTTTTGAGCCTATTAACACAGGCACACGTTGATGAATTTCAGTAGGCATGACTTCCATAATACGTCCTGTACCTGTGTTGGCTAAGCCACCTGCCTGTTCAACAAGGAAGGCCATGGGATTGGCCTCATACAACAAGCGTAATTTACCTGCTTTGCTTGGATCTCGTTTATCGTATGGATACATAAAAATACCGCCGCGAGACAACACTCTGTGAATATCACCCACCATAGCTGCGACCCAGCGCATGTTGTAATCCTTTTCTCTGGGGCCTTCTGTACCTGCTAATAAATCACTAATATATGCTTGAATGGGCGCTTCCCAATGGCGTTGATTGGATGCATTGATGGAGTATTCAGACGTCTGATCAGGCACTTTGACGTTGGGTGTGGTTAACAAGAACCCGCCATGGGTTTTATCTAAGGTGTAAAGATGTGTACCACGACCTGTCGTCAAAGCAAGCATAGCTGATGGGCCGTATAATACGTAACCTGCTGCTACTATTTGTGTACCGGGTTGCAGAAACGCCGAAGGATCATCGGGGTCCATCCATTGTGGTGCGTGTGTAATAGAAAAAATGGTGCCGATAAGACTATTAACATCAGTATTCGATGATCCATCAAGAGGATCAAAGCTAACCAGATAATTACCATTTGGATTACAAGGAACTACCTCATCTTCTTCTTCTGAAGATATAGCTTTAACATAACCTGACTCGCTCAGAATGTCTTTTAAGATTTGGTTCGAAATGACATCTAACTTTTTCTGCGTTTCACCTTGTACGTTTTCACTTAATGTTGAACCTAATACACCAGCTAGGGCTCCTTGACTGACCCTAAAAGAAATTTCCTTGCAGCCTGCTAACAATGTTCTTAATAGCAGGATTAGCTCCATAGGTGCGCCATCTTCTTGAAGTTGCGAGTTAAGTCTTTTCATTATGCTTTTATACCTTTTAGTTTTAGGGCTTTGAGGTTGAAGGGTGCAGCACTGTCTTAAGTTTTTAAAAGTAACAATAATTAATTATACCTTCAAAAAACCAGAAACTCAGTAACCGAAATTTATTCATTATAGCTGAATCATAATGGTGCTAATGCCATAGTTGTCAAAACAAGGTGTTTTTTACATTCTTGATTTGGTGAGGGATCCTTGTTCTGGTAATCTATCATCATTAGACATTTTGAACGGCAATTTATGCATCTACACATTTTAGGTATTTGTGGCACTTTTATGGGTGGCATTGCAGCTATCGCTCAAGAGTTAGGGCACAAAGTCACGGGCTCTGACAGTAACGTATACCCGCCTATGAGCACACAATTAGAGTCTCTAGGTATTGAGTTGTTTGAAGGTTACGATGCCAAACAATTTGAAAATTCGCCAGATATCGTTGTTATAGGCAATGCGTTGTCTCGTGGTAATGAAGCGGTAGAATATGTTTTGGACAGAAACCTACCATACACTAGTGGTCCTCAATGGCTGCTTGAAAACGTACTCAAAGATCGTTGGGTATTAGCTGTATCTGGTACCCATGGCAAAACTAGTACCTCCAGCATGTTAGCTTGGATACTCGAGTATGCAGGTCTAAGACCAGGTTTTTTGATTGGTGGGATCCCTCAAAATTTTGAAGTTTCTGCACGTTTAGGTGAAAGTCCATTCTTTGTTATTGAGGCAGATGAATACGACAGTGCTTTTTTTGATAAACGTTCTAAATTTTTACATTATCGACCTCGCACCTTGGTGATGAACAACCTTGAATTTGATCACGCTGATATTTTTTCCGATTTAAGTGATATTCAAAAACAGTTTAATCATCTGCTCCGAACGGTCCCTAATAACGGATTAGTGTTATTGCCTAAGTCAGATGACAACCTGAAAAAAGTCTTAGACATG
>CAJQKX010000268.1 GCA_905479025.1 uncultured Paraglaciecola sp. | reverse complement strand
GCATAAATCCCCACATCAGAACTCTGCAACATCCAATTCAACATAGTTTGATCAATTTTCATGTAAATGGCCATTACAAAACCGCTCAAAATTAATGGCCACCCTTTCATCAGGAGATTGGTCCCTATTCCCCAATCAAAAGCCCTAAACGAGAATCCAGTTCGAAGGTTTAAGAAGCATAAATACATTAGAATTCCAATCACTGCTGACTCAATTACCATTATGTAAACAAGCACGGAAAGTCCGGCATCTAGGTAGATGACAAAGACCTTTAGAAGCAGTGATATTAGCAAACCCACAAATTTTATTTTTGCTGATATGCGGCCCATAACGTGGGCCTGAAAATAATAATCGAAGACAAAAAAAGCCTGGAATAACGAAGTCAACGAGGCAATAATAATTAAGTGGTAAAGCTCATCTTTCAATATAATCACAGAGACTAACGCAATAGCTGAGATCATGCTGACAGCCCCTGCTAAACGGAGGGTAAAGGCAGTCGCTAAAATCGCCCTAAAGGCACTCGAATTGGTAACTAGTGCTTTAACAACCAATCCGTCCATGCCGAGCGTAGCCAAAGCCATAAAAAGAGCCACAAAGCTTTGAATATATGCAAGTTTCCCAAAATCATCAACACCCAAATATCGCGCTATAAAAGCAACCATTACCAATCCGGATACGACGCGGGTAATTTTTTCTAAGAGCAACCAACTTATAGATTTATGATAGATGTCAGATACCTTTGTTCTGATAAAAAATAGAAATTATGTCAACGACTTTTGTTTTCTCTTCGCTATTAAGCCCGTAATATAGGGGAAGCCTCACAAGACGCTCACTTTCTTTGGTAGTGTAAATATCACTCTTATGAAATCGCGAAAACTTTTCGCCAGCCAATGAGGAATGCAATGGCACATAGTGCGGAACTGCTAAGATGTCATGTCTTTTTAGGAAATCAATGAAAGCCTTTGTTACTCTTTTATTCTTGAATTTTAAATAAAACATATGGGCATTGTGTACACAGTACGGGGGAATAATTTGTAATTCGATGGTTTCATCACCTTGCAAAGCAGAAATTGAGTCATTATAAAAATTCCACGATGACATTCGATCACTCAATATTTTTTCAACGCTAACAAGCTGGCCCCACAGAAAGGCAGCCTGTAACTCAGAAGGTAAATAACTGCTTCCTATATCCACCCAACTATACTTATCGACTCTACCATCCAGAAACTGCCTGCGGTTAGTGCCCTTTTCTCTTATAATTTCCGCTCGCTCTGAAAACGCCTCATCATTTATGATTAAAAGCCCTCCCTCGCCACCACTGGAATAATTTTTAGTTTCATGAAAGCTGAAAGCACCTAAGTGCCCAATCGACCCAAGAGGTCTGCCTTTGTAGGTACTCATTACCCCTTGAGCGGCATCCTCAATTACAAACAGATTAAATCGATTGGCAACGTCCATAATAATGTCCATCTCGCAACTTACACCAGCATAATGAACAGGTACTATGGCTTTGGTTTTTGCTGTAATCGCAGATTCTATCAACGTTTCGTCAATATTCATGGTGTCTGGGCGAATGTCTACAAATACTATCCTGGCGCCACGCATCGCAAATGCATTTGCAGTGCTTACAAAAGTATAGCTTGGCATTATGACTTCATCATCAGGCTGGATATCAAGCAAAATAGCAGCCATCTCCAAAGCAGCAGTGCACGAAGGAGTCAAAAGGGCTTTCTTGCAATTTAACTTTTCTTCAAACCATTCCTGACATTTTTTGCCAAAAGGCCCGTCACCCGAGAGTTTACCGCTACGCATCGCCTGAAGGACATATTCTTCTTCAGCGCCGGTGCATGGATGTTTATTAAAGGGTATCAATTGACTGGCCACCTAAATTAGTTGAGTTTTATGAATAAGTCTTTGCAAGAAAAGCACACAACTCAGATGCCGACACTACTACTACCCTCCCAATAATAGAGAGCGAGTCCTTTTTGACCTGTATTTACTAAACTATCATTGTGTACGGAAATGGACATGGGGAATTTATATTTCTTGCCCGCTACATAAACTGATTACTTTCTAGATTTTCTATTAAATTTAAATAGGATATGTAACCAAAATTTCAGGTAATGTAATATATTCGCGCGTGTGAGCAAAGTTTGGAGGAGCTTGCCATTAGAGTTTATAATCATATGACAAGCATGATTAATGAAAGTAGTTTTGTCATTATTCATTACTAGTGTCTACCTCTATCTTAAATATTTTGATTATTCCCTGTATAGGGTCATTTCTCTGCCCGTAAGCGATTACTATGGTTGCAAGCGACTTAAGTCTCCACCCTTAATTTTTTTTCAATATCCAATATATCTTTTTCCCGAGACTTAAGTCTCTTTCCTGGAATGCCTACATAAATACTCCAAGGAGCCGTGCTTTCTAGAATTAGGGACATTGACCCTATGGCGGTACCTTCCGACAGCAACACTCCAGGCATAATCGTTGAGCCTGCGCCGACTACAGAATGTTTTTCTACTACAACTTTTTCTTTTTTTTCATTTTTGAATTCCTTAGAAACGGTAGAATTCACCATACTACCACCTGAATAATCATCCGACTGACTGAATATTTTCACCCCATACGCTAGCGTAACAAAGTCACTTAAAAAGATGCCTTCTTCACCTCCAGCAACTAAACACATAGGAGTTATATGGACAT
Organism: uncultured Paraglaciecola sp.; assembly: GCA_905479025.1. Next base: position 823 of record CAJQKX010000268.1, on the reverse strand, counting down.
TCCTTCCTATTTTTACCACCCCCGAAACGATACAAAAATCATCGATTCTGGAGTGATCTCCTATCTCAATTTGATCAACATCATATAAGGATGCTTTAGTACTAATTTTAACATTTACTCCCACGGACTTAAATCCGATTTCGACTAACTCATCCTCTGAATAATACGGCATAGCTCATCCCTATTAATAATGACTTGACACTAAACGCGACAGATATTGACCATAACTATTCTTAGACAACGCTTTTGCTGCCTTTTCCACCATTTCAATACTTATCCAACCTTTAGCAAATGCTATCTCCTCAAGACAAGCAATTTTATAACTTTGTCGCTTCTCTATTGTCTCAACAAACAAACCAGCTTCAAAAAGAGCCTCATGCGTTCCAGTATCGAGCCATGCAAAACCCCGCCCTAAAAGCTCAACGTTGAGGTTTTTTTTCTCAAGATACATTTGATTTAATGTTGTAATTTCTAATTCACCCCTGCCTGATGGTTTAACCTGTTTAGCCATTTCGACGACATTTTTGTCATAAAAATATAACCCTGTAACCGCAAAATTTGATTTAGGGGTGGTCGGCTTTTCCTCTAAGCTGATCACTCTCCGCTCATCATCAAACTCGACAACGCCAAACCTTTCGGGATCATTTACTTGATGTCCAAATACGGTTGCACCAGTGGTTCTAGCCGCTGCTTTTTCTAAAATAGAAGTAAAGCCATGCCCCCAAAATATATTGTCTCCCAAAATAAGACACACTCTATCATTGCCAATAAACTCCTCACCAATAATAAATGCTTGCGCCAATCCGTTAGGGCTTGGCTGTAC
>CAJQKX010000267.1 GCA_905479025.1 uncultured Paraglaciecola sp. | reverse complement strand
GATTGTTTTTGAAGCAATTCTGAACTCAAGGGATGGAAAAGCCAGAGGTTAGGATCTGAATTACGTAACTCCAATAATTCCCAAAGTAGTTTCGAATTTGAATTAACGAAAAATTCAAAATTAAATTTTGAATCCTGCACGAAGGAATTCGCTGCGAAGTTAAAGATGTGAGTGAAATCGAATGACAATTTTTGTTTTAAAAGTTCAATTTGATTAATTTCTGGCACAAATACTATCTTTTCAAGATCGATTGATGCGTCTTTTGTTTTAGTCACACTACCAGAAGATCGTCTTGCCAATATGCGGTAATCTAACGCCTTTTTTTTTAATACCTGCGATAGAACAATACTGTCTTGCCCCAGACCTAAAATTAATGGCCTCATCATTAAAATTCCGTCAGATAGCTTAATGCTTGTTTGAAACCATTGAAGCCATCAAGATGGCCCTCCCATTGCTCCACGACCTTTCTAGGTTGAGAAGCTAGAAGCAGTTTTAACTCTGACTCAATTTCCCCTTTGCCAAAAGGCACTCCCTCACCATCCACACCTGAAGCATCTGAAAGATGTATATGATTTGCCAGCGGTAATAATTGCTTAATCCAATTTGAGTAATTTTCCTTATGGAAATTTGCTGCCATAATGCAGTGTGCCGTGTCTAAGCATATACCAAATGGTAATCTGTGAAAATAATTGATATCTTTTATATCACAAAACACATTTAGTTTCACTGTCCCTCCAAAATACCAAGCTAGCTTAGGCAAAAATTGGGGCAGAATTTTAACATTATTTTTTTCGTAAATTTCAGATATCATATCAGATAGTGAACTATAAAAAGACTCTTTTGAATTGTTTAGGACTGAAAAGCTACCCACTACGGGAACAGAAGACCCAGTATATTGCTGAAGCTCAACGGCCACCTCCTCTACTTTCGTAATTACTGCGTTTGACCTATTTTTAATATCCTCATTAGGTGAATTTGGATCAATTAATTCGTTAGGTGAAATATAATCAGGTAAATGTATAGAGAACTTTTTATTTCCAATGCCATCTCTCAAATTATTTTTGATATATTCTAAGGCATATTCAACTTCAGCGTAGCTCAAGTGCCATTCATAGTTTCTAATACTAAAAATATTATTAATTTTTGCGTAATCATGCAGTCTTACAGGTAAAGAAAGTTGTAATTCATCACTTTTGTGCAAGATGGTGGAGTTAAGAGATACCCCGGCTGTGAGATGACTTAAACTAAGAGGTTCTCCTGTTTCCGCCTCGCGAACCAAAGTCACTTCATCGTTTAAGCTGCCTGCCTTTAGACCTCTACACGGACTTTTAATCAATAAATCTTTCACTTTCACTTTGCTGCCTTTAGGGTATGAGGATTTAAAATAGTAACCAGACCCTAAGTCTTTCAGATTTTGCAATTCGCCCTGATTTGGAGATTTAATCGCTATGTCATCTGAGTAAGACCAAACGTTAGTAGAACAGAATTGCTGTAGTTTCACTAACTCAAAAAGATCGGAGGAAGTTGAAATATCTAATCCTTTGTCTTCCTTATTTTCTGTGAAATGACGCTCAATTATATCAACATTGCGGTCTAGGAACGCAATGTTGATCTCCCAAAATATATCATGTGATGAGTAACCCACTTTACAATTAAAGAGTTTACGGTAGGCGTCAATGTAAGCTGGGATAGACGCCCCAAGTGCTGCAGGGTAGTTTGCTACGCAGTACATTACACAATCGTCTTTGTTAAAGTGTATTCTTTCCGAAAGGGTCTTCAATTGTTAATAGTCCAAACCACCAGTTGATACATATACAGGCCGATGAAACCCTTGTAGAGATTCTATTAAATCAAAATTCAATGCTTCAGCTGATGGCACTTTAAAATAATCGGGCAAAACAATATCGATAAGACTTTTGGCATCCTGAACTCGAAAAAAGCTTACTCCTATTTCGATATCTAGGCTCTGGGCAAACTTGATTGCTCTAACTGTAGTTGGCAAACTTAGGTTAACACTTTCTAGCTCATCTGAAATCAGTGTTGAGCCCATTTCCAAGGATTCATCAAAAAAGTTATCTGGGCTTCGATATTGAAGTTTGCAACTATTTATCCTGTTTTTTGCTAAAGACTCAATCATTAGCAAAAGCTTATCTTCATCTCCAAGATGATTTATTCCGATTTCAGCTATCAGTTTTGTCATTAATTTTTATACTCACCGCGTTTCGAATATTTTAAGCAAAAACTTACCGATTATATTCGTCTTCATATCGTAGGATGTCGTCTTCACCTAAATAGTTTACAACTTGCAGTTCAATTAGCACCATCATTGTTTCGCTGGAGTTTTCCATGCGATGTTACGCCCCTAACGGCGGATAGACAGCCTGACCTGCCTTTTGGCTTTGATCTCGTCATCGATCGTAACTTTTGCTTGTCCTAAACAACAATCCAATGTTCTGAACGATTTTCATGGCTTTGCAAGCTCAGTTCTGCTCGAGGCTTTACACAAATACGCTTTACCTGAAAACAATCTCCCTATGCCAGACTTTCGAACCAACTCCAGAGGCGTTGATCCTTGGATGAAATCTCTGCTTGAGAGATACCGTTTATTTTTCGCAGGTTCACAGCTTTCCTAACATCTTGTGCCAGGTCGTTTTTAGCTACAAGAACTGAATCAGGCATAACTATTGCCACAATATTGTCCAAACCGATACCGACCACTTGCTAATTAGCATCCTCTGAACGCAAAAGACTATTTAAGCACTCAATTGCATGCGCAGTTTCTGTATTCACATTCCCAGATGGGTCAGAACTGCCCTCTGACCAGTGTATAAAAGTGATCATAGTAAATATTTGCTCACGTTCGAACTGTTTTGATATTGGCCTGAAACCATTCGTAAGTATCCGCCATACCCTGTTTAAGATCGATGCTGGCTCTCCAACCCAATTTAGATAGGCACGCGACGTCCATAAGCTTACGAATAGTCCCGTCAGGCTTTGAGGGGTCCGTAATAATCTGTCCCCTGAACCCAGTCACTTTGGCAACTAGCTGCGCAAGCTCAAATATGGAAATGTCTGCGCCTGTCCCAACGTTAATGTGGCTCAGCATCGGGTCCGTATTTGCGTCATAGGTATATTTGGGTAAGTTCAGCACAAAGAGCGAAGCTGCGGCCATGTCATCAACGTGTAGGAACTCTCGCCGGGGGGTCCCGCTACCCCAAATTACAACTTCGTCTAAACCTGCTCGCGCGGCTTCATGGAACCGGCGGATCAGGGCGGGGATGACATGACCGTTGTCTGAATGAAAGTTATCTCCAGGTCCATAGAGGTTGGTCGGCATGACGGAGCGGTAATCGACGCCGTGCTGCCTGTTGTAACTTTCACAAAGCTTGATACCCGCAATTTTTGCAACAGCATAGGGTTCATTTGTCGGCTCCAAGGTGCCAGTGAGCACGGCGTCCTCGCGCATTGGCTGAGACACCGCCTTGGGATAGATACACGAGGAACCCAATTGCAGTAGCTTTTTGACACCAGCCTGAAAGGCCTGATGGATAATATTGCACTCAATCATGAGGTTTTCGTAAATGAAATCTGCCGGGTAGGTATTATTCGCGTGAATGCCTCCCACCTTAGCCGCTGCAAGAATAACTTCATCAGGCTTTTCTGATTTCATAAACTCGTGAACTGCAGACTGGTCACATAGATCCAAATCGTCG
>CAJQKX010000266.1 GCA_905479025.1 uncultured Paraglaciecola sp. | reverse complement strand
AGTTTTTGTCTGGCGACAATAGCGATGTGGCACCACCTGATCCCATTCCGAACTCAGAAGTGAAACACATTAGCGGCGATGGTAGTTTGGGGTTTCCCCATGCGAGAGTAGCACATTGCCAGGCTCCCATTTAGAGAAAGGGCTATCCGCAAAGGTAGTCCTTTTTTGTTTCTGCGGATTGATAAATCCAGAGTAGACATATATACATCCCTGATGATATGCACCCAAACTCGCCTTCCTTGGCTCGTTGTTCAACAGGGCGCTGCAGTGCAGCAAATATACCTACTGAACCCTTATGCGAGAGTAGCACAGGGTGCCCCGCACATTGCTGGATGCCAGCCCCGCATTGGATATCCCGCTGTCCCCCATTTAGAGAAAGGCTATCCGCAAGCGTAGCCCTTTTCTGTTTCTGGTGTTTAGGTTGGTTACGCTGCTGAGTAGCTACACGCAAACCTTAACAAAGTGGATTATCTTGACACACTGAAAGCTTGGCTATGTCTTTGTCACAGAATCATGCTGATTGGTATTAAGTCATGTTGGCTTTAAATTTTTATTAGTTTTGCCTATGTTGTTAAATTTATTATTGGGGGAATAAATGCTTAAACAACGAAAAGGATCTAAGGAGTACAGAGAAGTGCTACTACTCAGATGTTTGATCTCTGCCTAGTAGTGTTAACGCGGCTTCTTTGGCGGGTTTATGGTTGTAGAGTACTTCATAGATCTGTTCACAAATGGGCATTTCTACACCCATACGTTGCGAAAGAATGTGTACTTCTTTGGTATTTTTGTAACCCTCAACTACCTGGCCAATTTCGGTCATGGCTTCTTGAATACCTAGGCCATTACCTAATGCCAACCCGAACCGTCTGTTACGAGACTGATTATCTGTACACGTTAAGACTAAGTCACCTAAACCTGACATACCCATAAATGTGGCCTGTTTAGCACCCATCTTGATCCCAAGCCTTGTCAGCTCAGCTAAACCTCTAGTAATAAGGGCTGTCCTAGCGTTAGACCCAAAGCCTAAGCCGTCAGATAAACCGGCGCCAATAGCTATAACATTTTTGACGGCTCCGCCTAGCTGTATGCCTATGAAATCATCATTTCTGTACACTCTAAACGATTTTGAGCAATGCAGTTTATTTGCAAATTCAATGGCTAGGTTTTCATTTGTAGAACTTAATGAAATCGCGGTAGGTAGTCCTGCCACCATTTCTTTAGCAAAGGTGGGGCCTGATAATGCTGCAATAGGGATATCGTCGCCCAAAATTTCTAGAGCCACCTCTTGTAAAAGCCTACCTGTTTCAGGCTCTAATCCTTTTGTTGCCCAAATTACTCTATGCCAAGGTTTTAGGTATGGTTTTGCTTGTTGTAACGTGCTGTAAAATGCATGGCTTGGAACAACTATTAGGATGTCTTGACTGTTGTCTATCGCTTTGCAAAGTTCAGATTCGAGTGATAATTCTTCCGGAAAAATAGCGTTGGGTAGGTATTTTTGATTACGTCTGGTGTTAGCCATCAATTCAATTTGCTGCTTATCTCGCCCCCACAAGACAGTTTTCAAGCCATTGCGAGAGAGACAAAAAGCCAGCGCAGTACCATATGATCCTGCCCCTAATACACACACCGAGTTCATTTTAAATCAGCCGTATTATGCATCTAATTTTTGCGTTGCTGGTGCTTGTTCTTGAGCTTGTTGAGCGCGTTTTTGCATGTAGGCTGCAAATATTGAATTGAAATCAACAGGTGCCAAGTTTAGTGGTGGGAAAGTGCCACGATTCACTAGATTAGAAATGGTCTCCCTAGCATACGGGAACAAGGTATTGGGACAAAAAGCACCAATCATTTGAGCCTTATTCTGCTCTGGCATTTCGCCAATCATAAATATGCCAGCTTGCTGTACCTCACATAGAAAAGCTGTTTCTTCCCCGATTTTGGTAGTGACAGTGACTGATAATGTCACTTCATACAGGTTTTCACCTAGTGCATTGCTCTTTGTGTCTAAGTCTAATTGTACTTCTGGTTTCCATTCTTTTTGAAACATTGCAGGTGAGTTAGGTGCCTCAAAAGAAATGTCTTTAGTGTATATTCTTTGAATTGAAAACTGTGGGCCTTGTGCCGTTTCTGGCTGCGTTGCAGCCTCGTTTGGTTGATTCTCGTCAGCCATGATACTTCCTTAAATTGAGTTGTTAGTCAGCTAATAAACTGTCTAGTTGGTTTTTTGCTTCTAATGCAAACAATTCATCACATCCACCTACATGATAATCTTTGATGAAAATCTGTGGAACAGTCGATTTACCTTTTGCTCGTTCGATCATTTTGCTTCGTAATTCAGGCATTATATCGATTTCAATTTCATTAAAACTAGTTTTTTTTTGGGTCAATAAAGCCTTAGCCCTATGACAATAAGGACAATGCCCTTTAGTATAAATATCGACTTTATTCATATTTATCTCCTGGCATTTATTTGATGACGGGTAAACTTGCAGCTTGCCAAGCACTTATACCACCTTTCAACGTCACTACATTTTCAAATCCTGCTTTAAGCATCTGAGATGCCGTACGTTTTGACGTCATGCCCATAGCACAGACAACAATTATGGGCTTGTCTTTTGATTTTTCAAGTGTAGAAAAGTCGCCTTTTGTGACTAACTCCGCTTTGATCTGTTTAGATCCTAAAATATGGCCCTTTTTAAACTCTGCCACAGGGCGAATATCCAGAATATAAGCATCTTCTTTGTTCATTAATAGAGTTGCTTCATGTGTACTTAATTCTTTTAATGATGAAAGCTGGCTTGCCACAGTGGTATATATTAGTGCAGCTAGAAGTGCAGCGAACAAACCAGATAAAATATAGTGATTAACGACGAATTCTACCATTTGATCCATAACAGGTGACCCTTAAAGGTGAGTAACTTAAAAAAACGAGGCCAAAGTATATAGATTTTGTGTGTAGAAACCAGTCCTAGGGTGTATTCATCCGTGCGACAAGGAATAACTTATTGTTATACATTTGGTTTTTAAAAGGATTTAGCCGTGACGTGCGCTGCGAGTAAGGATAATATTAGCCGATTATCATGATACTAGGCCATATAAATACACATTATATTTCACCTTAGTATGACTCACAAAATTAATAAATAGTTTTATCTATAAGGGCTGCACAATGACTCAAACTAAAAAGACCACCGCATTGATTATTCTTGACGGTTGGGGTCATCGGGAAGAATTGGAAAGCAATGCGATTGCACACGCCCATACGCCAGTTTTAGATGGATTGTGCCATGCATACAGCCACTCTTTAATATCTGGATCAGGATTAGACGTTGGTCTTCCTCCGGGGCAGATGGGTAATTCTGAAGTAGGTCATGTCAATTTAGGTGCAGGCCGTGTGGTGTATCAGGACTTTACGCGAGTGACCAAGGCCATTGAAGACGGTGATTTTTTTGAAAATCCTGTATTTATAAAAAACCTAGACAACGCTATTCAAGCAGATAAAGCCATCCATGTTATGGGGTTATTATCAGCCGGTGGGGTACATAGCCACGAAGATCATATTTTTGCCTTTTTGAAAATGGCCGCAAAGCACGGCGCAAAAAAGTTATATCTACATGCCTTTTTGGATGGTCGCGATACACCACCACGAAGCGCAAAGGGTCCATTACAGTCAGCTGATGCAGTGTTTGCCGAATTAGGCTTAGGCAAAACGGCCAGTGTCATTGGTCGTTATTATGCGATGGACCGAGATGCCCGTTGGGATAGAGTCGAAGCTGCTTACAATTTGATTGCTCATGGTAAAGCAAATAAGGTTGCCACGAGCGCTACTGAAGCCTTAGTTGCTTCATATCAACGTGACGAAAATGACGAGTTCATGCAAGCCACCACCATTGGTGAGGCAGTTCCATTGGAAGATGGAGATGCTGTTTTCTTCATGAATTTTAGAGCCGATCGAGCCCGCGAAATTAGTCGACCTTTTGTTGAGAAAGATTTTAGTGAATTCGATAAAGATACACACATTGAGCTAAGTGCTTTTGTAACCTTAACGCAATATGCAGAGAGCATTAATGCTCCAGCAGCATACCCACCTGTACCATTAGTGAATGTTATGGGTGATTGGTTAGCTCAGCATAATAAAACGCAATTGCGTATATCTGAGACTGAAAAATATGCACATGTCACTTTTTTCTATAGTGGTGGCCGTGAAGACTTGTATAAAGGTGAAGAGCGTATTTTGATCCCATCACCTAAAGTCGCCACTTATGACCTGCAACCAGAAATGAATTCGGCTGAGTTAACCGATAAGCTTGTAGCAGCAATAGACTCTGGGAAGTTTGATGTCATTGTTTGTAATTATCCTAATGGGGACATGGTTGGGCATACGGGTAACTTTGATGCAGCCGTCAAAGCTTGTGAGGCAGTTGACACCTGTGTTGGCAGAGTCGTTGAGGCTATCAAACGTAATGGTGGTGACTGTTTAATTACAGCTGATCACGGTAATGCTGAAAAAATGCAAGATGAACAGACAGGGCAATCACACACCGCACACACCAGTGAACTCGTTCCCTTTATTCACGTAGGACAAAAATCAACGGTTAGACTAGGAGGCACATTAAGTGATGTGGCCCCCACTATGCTGTATCTAATGGGGATGGAACAACCTCCACAAATGACCGGTACTTCTCTAGTCACATTGGACTAATCAATTGAGATTGATACTGCACACATTATTCCAAGCTAAAAGCTTAGCTAGTAGGTCTTCCTTATTAATAATGTTGTGTAGTGTTTTTTTTGTATTTGTTGTAAACGCCCAAGAACAGTCAGATCTTAAAAGTATTCAACAACAAATAAAAACCAAACAGGTGCAAATCAATCAACAACTTGCGACTGCCAAGACGCTTCAAGATAATCTGAAGGTTATTGAAATACAGATTGCGAAAGCTGCAAGAAAACTCAATAAAACACAGAGGTTCCTCGACAATAATCAGCAAAAACTTAAAATATTGCGCAAACAACAAAAGGATTATTTGAGCTCCTTATCACAGCAAAAAATAGTGTTAGCCAAACAGATCCGAAGCGCTTATATGACAGACAATTATGATTTCGCAAAAATGTTGTTGAATCAACAAGATGCTACTAATTTTGAACGGACTATTACTTACTATCAGTATTTAAACAAGGCCCGTAAATTGCAAATCGATAGCTTTAACTTGTTAGTCAAAAATCTGCAAAAGGTGAATGCCAAGTTGATTAATAATCAAAGTGAGCTCGAGCAGTTAAAAGGTAAACAGCTTGAGCAACAACAAGTGTTAAAAGCGAATCAAACTGAAAGGGCAGGAACGCTTATAGCGCTGCAGGACGCAATAGAGTCTGAAGAAGTAAAAATTGCCCAACTACAAATCAATGAAAAGAATTTACTTGAAGCATTAACTCAAGCGCAACAACTCGACCAACAAGACGTAACGTTAAGTGGTCTTGGTACCCTTAAAGGCCGTTTATTAATGCCTGCCAAGGGTAACCTTAGAAAAATGTTTGGTAAGTTTAGGCAAGGTCAAATTAAATGGAAAGGAGTGGTGATAAATGGTACTCCGGGGGACTCCGTGATTGCCATTCATCATGCTAAGGTACTCTACTCTGATTGGCTTAGGGGTTTTGGTTTAGTGACTGTACTGGATCATGGAGACGGATTTATGAG
>CAJQKX010000265.1 GCA_905479025.1 uncultured Paraglaciecola sp. | reverse complement strand
TAAATTTTATGAGCCAGATGCACAATTTCAAAACTCATCTCATGTGCTTTTTGGAAACGCAGGTCAGTTTGGAGGGTACTTAAACCCATATGCAGATTTGATGAGAGGTTATAAAGATGAGAGTTACAACAACTTTTTAGCAACAGTTGAAGTTAAGCAAAACTTAGACTTTTTAACAGAGGGGTTGAGCCTTAGATTATTAGCAAATACATCGCGCTATTCGTTTTACAACTTAGAAAGACGGTACAATCCATTTTACTACTCGCTAGGGAATTATGATTTTCAAAGCGATTTATACACTTTAGTAGCATTAAATCCAAACCAAGGAACTGAATATTTAGAGTATAATGAAGGTACTAAAATCATAACAAATTCATCTTATTTTGAGGGCTCAATAAACTATAAAAAAACGCTGAATGAAAAACACAAACTTTCAGGAATGTTAATAGGGATCTTAAGAGAACTTAAATATGCCAATGCAGGAAACCTTCAAAGCTCATTACCTTACAGAAACATAGGACTCTCAGGAAGGTTCACTTATGCATTTGATGATAAATATTTTTCTGAGTTTAATTTTGGATATAATGGTTCAGAAAGATTTTCTAAGTCAGAACGGTTTGGGTTTTTTCCTTCATTTGGACTTGGATGGTATGTGTCGAAAGAAAAATTTATGGAGCCGATTTCAAATGCTATTAGAAAGTTAAAATTCAAAGGCACATATGGACTTGTTGGGAATGATCAAATTGGAAGTGCCGATGATCGTTTTTTCTATATTTCTCAAGTAAATCTAAATAACGGAGGCTTGGGTTCTAATTTTGGGCAAGAATTCGGTACGTATATTAACGGCGTCAGCATTGATCGTTATGCAAATGACCAAATTACTTGGGAAAAAGCAAGGATGTTAAACGTTGGGCTTGAACTCGGCTTATTTGGAGTTATTGATATTCAAGCAGATTACTTCACAGAATACCGTTCTAATATTTTAATGGACCGAGCGCAAATACCAGCATCAATGGGGCTTCAAGCACCTCTTAGAGCAAATGTTGGAGAGGCCTCATCAAGTGGATTTGAGGTCACTTTAGACTATAAAGACAATCTTAGTGATGATCTTTTTGTATCTGCTAGAGCTAACTTTTCATTTGCAACAAGCAAATTTGAAGTTTATGAAGAATTAGATTATACAAATGCAGGTCTGCCTTGGCGCTCAAGGATTGGATTAAATTTGTCCCAACCTTTTGGATACATAGCAGAGCGTTTGTTTATTGACGAAGCTGATATTGCAAATTCTCCAGTGCAAACTTTTGGAGACTATATGGCTGGAGATATTAAATATAAAGATATAAATAACGATGGTCTTATAGATGTCAATGATGAAGTTCCGATTGGCTTCCCAACAACTCCTGAAGTAATTTACGGATTTGGGATTTCTAGTTCTTATAAAAAATTTGATTTATCATTCTTTTTTCAAGGGTCTCTAAAATCTTCATTTTTTATAGATGCGTTTAATACCTCTCCTTTTATAGATACAAGTGGAAGCGCTATTGGAAATAATGCCCTCCTAAACGCTTGGGCAAACGACCACTGGTCTGAAAACGACAGAAACCTTTATGCCGCATGGCCAAGACTTTCCGATCAATTAATAGACAATAATAATCGCAATAGTACCTGGTGGCTTCGAGACGGCTCCTTCTTGAGGCTTAAATCTATTGAGTTTGGTTATTCAGTCCCTAATAAGTTAGCATCAAAAGTTAACTTGTCATCTGCAAGGATTTATATTACAGGCACAAACATATTAACCTTTAGTAAGTTTAAATTATGGGATGTAGAAATGGGCGGTAACGGACTTGGGTATCCAATACAGCAAAGCGCTAATATTGGCGTAAATTTAAATTTTTAAAAATCTAACATGAAAAAAATAGTTATACTTTTCATTTTAATTTTCACCTCATGTGAAAATGATTATCTTGATGTTGTACCAGACAATATTGCGACTATAGATTTAGCGTTTAATACACGATCCACAGCACAAAACTTTCTTTCAACCTGCTATACATATATTCCTGAACATGCCCATGTGGAACAGAATTTCTCGATGCTAGCAGGGGATGAAGTTTGGTATTACGCTGAAAATGATTTTTACATGAACAACGAAACTAGTTTTCGAGTGGCAAAAGGAATGCAAAATTCTTCCAGTCCCTACTTGAATTACTGGGAAGGAGGAAGAGGTGCACCGCACAGTCTTTTTGTTGCCTTAAGAGATTGTAATATATTTTTAGAAAATTTAGTTGCGGTCCCGGGGCTTGAAGAGGAAGAAAGGCTTCGCTGGCTTGATGAAGTTAAAGTTCTCAAAGCATTTTATCATTTTTGGCTTATGCAAATGTATGGTCCTATTCCAATTGTAAGAACAAATATTCCTGTCGGTGCAACCGCTTCAGAAACGAATATATACAGAGATTCTATTGACGATGTTGTTGGCTATCTAACAGAGTTGCTTGATGAAGTTATAGAAGCAGATAATTTACCAGGCTTAATTAATTATGTCTACACAGAAAAGGGACGTATAACCATGCCAATAGCAAAAGCTCTAAAGGCTAAGATTTTAATGCTTAGCGCCAGTCCTATTTACAACGGAAATTCAGACTTTAGTAGTCTCGTTGACAACCAAGGAAATAGTTTGGTCAACCAATCCTATGACCCACAAAAGTGGGTATTGGCAAAAGAAGCGGTGTTGGAGGCCATTGAAAGCGCTGAAGCTAATGGGCATTTCTTGTATCAATTTAATCAGCAACTTCCTATAAATGGAGGTATTAATGACCAAGTAACACAAGAATTGAGTCTCAGAGCAGCGATTACTGAACCTTTTAATTCTGAAATAATATGGGCTTTTTCAGCTGACTGGACGGGAGAGCTTCAACAATGGTGCCAGCCTAGGTGGTCTGCAGACCACTCTGCATTATTTGGCTATACCAAAAAGTCTCATGCTCCTACATTAAACATGGTTGAAACTTTCTATACTCGAAATGGCGTGCCAATTGATGAAGACATTTCGTGGGAATATGGAAATAGATTTGATGTGGTCCAAACACCTATTTTGGATGCTAACAATGAAAATTATCATGAGTTTTATATAGAAAATGATTACGCGACAGCAAAACTTCATACCTATCGAGAACCTCGATTTTATTCTACTTTAGGATTTGATGGTGGTAAATGGTTTTCATTAGAGACCGAAAACATAAATAATATTCCACATTTAAATGCTAAAGCTGGAGCTCCCTCTGGAAAACAAGGATTTGAAATTTATTCAATTACAGGGTATTTCGCAAAAAAACTAGTGCACTATGAAAACATAATCTCACTAGAAGGCTCCACCATACAAGGATATTCGTTTCCCATTATAAGACTTTCAGATTTATATTTAATGTATGCTGAAGCTTCCAATGAAACCAAGGCAGTACCAGATGCTGATGTTTATGAATATATTCAAAGAGTTAGAGACAGAGCTGGATTGGATGAAGGTGGAAACCTAGTCAATAGCTGGCAAATGCATTCTTCAAACCCCAGTAAACCAAGTACAAAAGAGGGTATGAGAGCTATAATTCATCAAGAGAGAATGATTGAACTAGCGCTAGAAGGTCATCGCTATTGGGACCTAAGACGATGGAAACTTGCCGGTGAATATTTTAGCAAGCCTATCAGAGGTTGGAATATATTTAAGCCAGACGTCGAAGGCTTTTATCAAGTTGAAAATATATTTTACAGAAACTACCTAACAAAAGACTATTTGTGGCCTATTAGTCAAACAGAGTTGCTAAGAAATCCTAACTTAATTCAGAACCCAGGATGGTAAAAATAATAAACACTATTAAACAGGAAATGGAAAAAACAAATATTCATATAGGGTATTCACTAATTTGTATACTCTTAATTTTGGGATGTACAGAAGAGCAGCGAAGTGCTTACGGATCTGATGAAACCCCACCTGACGCTGTCAAAATTAATTCTGTTGAAAACAGACCTGGCGGGGCAGTTATAAAATTTACACCACCAACAAACCAAGACTTGCTTTACATAAGAGGTGCTTACAATGATGAAAACGGCATTTCAAAACAAGTAATAGTTTCTTCGGTAATAGATACTTTAAGCATTATTGGTTTTGGACAGACAGGAGACTACAACGTGGACGTTACAGCAATCGATACACGTGATAATGAATCTATTGCAGTTACCACAACAATTTCTCCTCTAGAAGCTCCTATACATGCCATATTGGAATCTATTGAAGGCGCTCAAGATTTTGGGGGAATTAATATATCTTATCTAAATCCTACTAGAGCCGAGGTTTCGTTAAATATGTCTATTATAGACCTGGATGGGAATCAGGTATTTAAAGAATCTTTTTATACAAGCCAGGCAAATAGCACATACAGCTTCAGGGGCTACGACCCCATTCTTACTACTTTTATTATTTACGTTGAAGATCGTTGGGGTAATCAAACCATAACAAAAACATTAGAAACCACTCCATTGGAGGATGTATTTTTAGATAAAGGCTTTTTTTCTGTTCAACCAATGCCAGGAGACGAAAGCTTTAGTGAGTATGGGTTCTCAGCAAATCAAATGTGGGATGGATCTTGGAGTAGTCAATGGAATTGTGGACACACTAGTTTTTTAGCGCTTCCACACCAGCTAACAATTAGTTTAGGTCAATTAGCTAAACTGAATAGGTTTAAACTATACCAACGAGGTGGTACCGAATTGTATAAGCATGGGAACCCAAAAAGATTTCAAATTTATGGACGTGAGGATCTAGATAATTTACCAATTTACAGTCCTTCAAATCCTGGGGATGGCTGGATACTTCTGGGTGAATTTGAATCTTTTAAACCATCTGGATTACCCCCGGGTTCTAATACCGAAGAAGATTATTTATTTCAAGATAATGGAGAGGATTTTGTTTTTGACAGTAACGTACAACAATACAATATCAAGTACATACGATTTGTAAATTTAGAAACTTGGAATAATCAAATGGTATCAGTAATTGGAGAGCTCTCATTTTGGGGAAGTATCGTTGACTAAAGATATATTTAAATCATGAAAATATTTAAAACCAAACCTTATTTATTCCTTTTTTTATCAGCATTATCACTGATGTTTCTGCGTTGCGGAGATATAGAGTCCGTTCATGAGCAGTACTTAAATGGAGAAATAATTTATGCAGGACGATTAGATACTTTGACCATTAGACCCGGATATTACAGAGCTCAGCTAGAGGGTTACACCCAATTCCTCGGTAATTCAAATCAATTAATTATAGAATTTAATGGCACAACACAAACATTTGAGATTAATAACGATAATGAGATTTACTCCACCATATTATCTGATTTAGAGGAAGAAAGTTATGAATTTAAAGTTACCACTCAAGATATTTATGGAAATTTATCAATTCCACAAGTAGTGGCTGGTTTTGTTATAGGGGATGAATTTATTTCGGATCAGGATCCAAGAGAAATTATTGGATATGGTTTTGAACCCGATGGCAACTATGTAAACTTTAGTGCAAATGCCGAATCTGAATATGTAATTTTTACCACTATAGACTACGAGAACGAAGCGAATGAAACCGTCAGAGATACTGCATTTTTTGAAGACA
Organism: uncultured Paraglaciecola sp.; assembly: GCA_905479025.1. Next base: position 1,878 of record CAJQKX010000265.1, on the reverse strand, counting down.
ATAGGCTTAAACTAATAGACTTGAAAGCATTGGGAAGCATCTCTACAAAATCTTATATTCAATCAGGACTTAATGGAATTGATACTATTCCACTATCTACTATCGACTATACCCTGCCAGATGTACCTTACAGTGAGCTTGATAAAAGCTATTTTCAAATCGTACAGATGTCTAGTGATAACCCAGGAAATTACAACAATGCAAACCCAGAATTATATCTATTTGATGGAGATGGTTCATGGTCCGGAGATGATACCTTCTCTTATTTTTCAACTCCAGGAGACATGCCGCACCACTTCACTATAGATTTAGGTGTTATGACAACACTAAGAAAGGTAAAACTAGAGATGCCTACTCCAAGTTCATCAGCTCAAAATAATGCAACTGAAGTACAAATATGGGGTCGTGATAATCTTGAATTTGCAGAAACGAGTTCTAATACTAACGCCGCATTTTATAATGCAGGATGGAGACTTTTATACGAAGGGGCCATTGACGGTGAAACGATGGCTATTAATAGTTTTCTAATTAGTCCTTCAAATCAAGTACGATATATCAGATACCGTGTCTTATCCACGGTTGGAAATACCAATTCGCAGTTAACAGAAATGACTTTATATGGACAAGATACTAAGCCTTTAGTTCATGATAAATCTTTGTTTTCCATGTCATTAATGCCAAGTGATAACCCAGGAACATCTTATGGCGGAAACCCATCTAATTATTTGTGGGACAACAATTCTTTATGGTCTGGAAATGATGCTTATGGTTACCACTCGGGAGAAAATGCCGTTCCAGGACATTTTACACTAGACTTGGGCGTTACAACTCAATTATCAAAATGTAAAATACACTTTAGAGAACCCAGTAACTTTTCCGGAAACAACCCTACTCAGTTTGAGATCTGGGGTAGACCCACCTTACAGGGTGGAGAAACGTTACCAGTATTTCAATCTATTGGAAATACAGTGATTTCAGGCCCTGTTACAACTGAAAGTTTTGAAAATGCAGGCTGGCAACTCATAGTCGACCAAAGTATTAACGGAGGTGATCTTCAAACTATTGAATTTGATTTCCCTCCTGGACCATTCTCAAAATACATCCGATTGCGATATACTTCAACCGTTGGAAATCAGGCATTTCAATTAATAGAAGTTGAGTTGTCAGGGTATGGAGCAATTAGAGATTAAATAACTGATCATTCAAAAAGATTCAATAAAAAGTCACTATAAATAAAGAGGAATCAACCTTAACCAATCAAAATAATCATTTAAAATTGAACACATGTATTATCTTAATTTAAAAAACATATCTGCTGTAATTGCTCTCATAATAATAATAATAAGTTTTAGCTTTATAAGTATCAAACCGAATGACTATATAAAATATGTTGACCCCTTCATAGGGTCTGGAGGTCATGGGCATGTTTTTGTAGGTGCTAATGTACCCTTTGGAGGTGTTCAAGTAGGGCCAACAAACTTTAATAAAGGATGGGACTGGTCATCATCCTACCACTACTCAGACAGTATTGTTAAAGGGTTTTGCCATTTAAATGTAAGTGGTACCGGAATGTCAGACTTAGGTGAACTTACAGTGATGCCGGCGACTGGAGAGTTAAAAATTAATGCAGGAACTCAGGATAGGCATCTGAAGGGTTATGCTTCTTTATATTCAAAAGATAAAGAAAGTGCGAGCCCCGGGTACTACCAAGTAATGTTAGATCGATATGATATTAAAGTTGAATTAACAGCCACCGAACGTACTGGGTTGCATAAATATACCTTTCCCGAATCTTCAGAATCAAGGATCATAATAGATTTAGGTGAAGGAAGTGCTGACCGACCAACCGACACCTATTTGAGACAAATTAACGATACA
>CAJQKX010000264.1 GCA_905479025.1 uncultured Paraglaciecola sp. | reverse complement strand
GGCCCATATGAGTCTTCATCTACTTTATATTTTGACAGCTATTTGACCGATTTCAGCTAGTCGACGCTCCATAACTTGTAACCAAAATGCAGCTAATACTAATTTTTATCTTGGTGTGATGCATGTATTAGAGATATCACACTGTCACCATATGAAGATATGGACTTATTCATAAATGAACTCCAGACAATCAAATATAGAGTTCAAAATAGGGTTTTGAATCCCCTATCACTTTCATTGACATGCTTATTTCCTTTTGCCATTGCTTAACAATGTCATGCTCTTGCGCTCTGTCAGCGTCGTCTAGCAGGATCACGCAATCGGCGCTAAATCTGTTTTTCATCAGGGGTATCAAACCGTATCTGCCCCCCTTAATACTAGATGGAGGACCGTCGCACACTATCAATGCAAAATGTTCAGGCAAAGTCACCGCCGAAATGTCATACCAGCTAAAGTCTCCACAATCTTTAATGGGAGTTTCACAGACCCTAGTGTTGCTGAGATTATATTTATTCAGAGCCCGCTGCATTTTGTTTGACCATAACCCTATATGTTCAAACACAATATGATCCACATCTCTTTTTTTTGCTATACCTCCCACCAGCAAAGTAGACAAACCAGAACCGCATTCCAGTATTGGGCCAGTGCAAGTAAGCGCGTATTTTATACACGCCAGCAAGTATTCATTTTCCGCGCTCCAGGCTTCATTACCCCAACCGTAAAACAACTCATTTAGAAGTGAACTTTGCTCATTAAAACACTGTTCCGGATTTTGCAGGAATTTATCCATAGCCTTATTCAGGGCATGTTTTCTGTGGGCTAAGTCAAAAATATTGCGCAACTTCCAGGGTAGAATATTCATTATTTTCATATATTTATATTTTCTCTTTAGCTATCAGAACCAGTATGACCCCATGACTTTTTACTAAAAAATTGAGGAATTAAAACAATGGCTGTATCCGGTTAATATTCTGTTTGCATTTAGCCGTAGCGCCCGCCAATTTTTGCAATTTGTTGGCGGCATCGTTGGATGACGGTGTTTTTTTCGTACTGTCGAGAATAAACTGACCTATATCCGCAGCGCAATTCACCTCGTGTAACAAGCCCAATTTTTTAGTTTCATAGTAAACCGGGTAACTGGGAAACTGTTGATTCCAGTTACCTGTAACCACCAGAGGCAGATTAAAGGCAAGGGGTTCAAGTACATTGTGATTTAGTCCAATGTAGGCACAGTCGACGACAGAATAATAACTTTTCAGTTCACCTATGGTATCTAAAACTAAGACCTGAAACGGAAAATCTACGCCCTCTTCAAGTTGTGATTTACATCCAAAGGTTAGTTTGTACTGTGTCAATAGCTGTTCTATTTTAGCCAAATGCTCCGGCTTTTCAGGATGCCGTGGCGCTATGATAAAATGCCCCTCAAAGCCGCGATCAAGCGCCCACCTCATGGCCGGGATAACCAGTTCATATTCCCAAAATCCTGACACACAACCGGCAATAAAAGTGGGTTTGGAACTTTGTGTATATTGTGCCAACAATGCCATGGAAATCTGATCTTTAACTTTTACTGTTGAGTCGGTTAAAGCATCAAATTTCATATTACCGGTTACCACTACGTTTTTCCCGCCAGCTTCGATTAGCCGACTGGCCACATCTTCATTTTGTGCAGAAATCGTATCAAATAACTTTACGTACTCCTGACGAAACAACAGCCTCTCTAGTTTGTCCTGGCGGCAGGCAGGGCCGTAGTCATACAACCAGGCGTTAATCAGATGCAGTTTGGTACCTGCCTTTTTTACTTTGCGTAAAAAGTCGTATGACAGCTTACAAGGCGCATCATTAGGTAAAGCGGGAATTTCGCATATAAATACCTGTTGCGGTTGATAATGGTCTATTACTGTTTGCACTGAACCGAGCTGTTCAAGGGAAATAACATGCGCAGAGGGGTAAAGCTGTTTAAATGTGGCTATATAATTACTGCGATCGGTAAAAAACACCAAATTGAAGCGAGTAGACAGCTCGTCAATTAGCGGCTTGCAAGCGTTCACTTCGCCAATGGTCGAGCAAAACAGCCAACACTGGTGTCCATCACTGGGCTGCAGTTTATGGCTATTTTCAGGGGATGGAGATTTAATCAACAACCTGATTAAAACTGAATAAACCAGCCACTTTAGCGATTCTGGAAGCCAATCGAATACCGTTTGCATATGTATATCCCTATCCCTTTTTAAGCAAAAAACTAGGCCATTAGTTGATTTTTAACTAAGCGCATATGAAACTTATTGGGGGTGTTATCCCAGGGAGTGAAGCGCTTTAGCATCAAAGGAGAGGTCGCATGAGTTGAGGTACCCCAATCCGTTACTACGGCGCAATCAAAACCTTGCTCTTTAACAATCTCTACAGTTTGCTCGTCTAAGTCCACCCCAACTTGACCATTAGGGTAAGCAAAGCTGGTAACCGGTTTACCCGTCCATTGTTCTAGTAGGCTTTTACTCTGCTGTATTTCTTGCTTTTGCTGCGCTACAGGTAATATTTTCAAAATCGGGTGGTTAACCGTATGGGCACCAATTAAAACACCGGCATCAGAAAGTTGTTTAACTTCGTCAGGTGTCATCATTAAACTGGGTGCTTCAACACCCCCATTCGCTCTGTATAGCCTGGCAATTTTCTCTAGCCTTTCTTCAATGGGTAAATACTTAAGCTTTTTTAATAAGGTATTAGCAAGTTGTTTACGCTCTGGCCAGTCGCCTAATTCACACACACCTAAATCAGCAATGCTTAAATCGAGGGTGGTGATGCTCTTGTCAGCAAACAGCTGAATTACCCTATCATTCCACATGTTCTGCCCCTGACTGAACGCGGTGGCCACAAACACGGTGGCCGGAATAGCAAACTGTTTAAGGATAGGCAGTGCTACTTCGAGATTGTTCTTATAGCCATCATCAAAGGTGACACA
>CAJQKX010000263.1 GCA_905479025.1 uncultured Paraglaciecola sp. | reverse complement strand
AAAAAGATAAGCAGTGACAAAAATATTAGCCTTCTAACAATAACCTACTCATTAAACAAATCTAAAAATTTACTCATAAGCTTGAATTGATCTCAGGAAACACAATATTATGTCCTAGAGACAGCCATTTCTCTTCTCAAAAATAAAACACACTTTGCACACTTTAATCGATAGAATTCGCTACACGAACTCGTGCTAACTATACGCATAGGTCTATCTCAATTTCGATTCACACTTTATTTGGCAGTCAATATGAACGCACTGAGTATCAAAGGATTAACCAAAACCTATAAGGGCGGTACCGAAGCCTTAAAAAACATAGATTTAACGGTAAAACAAGGGGATTTCTTCGCTTTACTTGGGCCTAATGGTGCTGGTAAATCAACTGCCATTGGGATCATTAGCTCGCTTGTGAATAAAACTCAAGGAGACGTTGATATATTTGAGTTTTCGTTAGCGACTCAGCCCATTGAGGCAAAATCTTGTATTGGTCTGGTACCACAAGAATTTAATTTTAATCAATTCGAACCCCTAATACAGATCATGCTAAATCAGGCGGGTTATTATGGTGTGCCTAAAAATGTCGCGAAACCCAGAGCCGAGAAATACCTTAAACAACTTGACCTATGGGACAAGCGTGATTCTCCTGCTAGGCAGCTTTCTGGCGGTATGAAAAGGCGATTAATGATCGCCAGAGCGCTTATGCATGAACCAAGAATGCTTATTCTTGATGAACCTACGGCCGGCGTAGATATTGAAATACGCCGCTCTATGTGGTCTTTTTTACAAGAAATTAATCGCCAAGGTGTGACGATTATTCTTACTACACACTACCTCGAAGAAGCAGAAATGTTGTGTCGCAATATCGCTATTATTGATAAAGGCATCATTGTACGTAATACCAGCATGAAGGCTTTACTTGCCACGTTGAACACTGAAACTTTTGTACTTGATTTATCTAAGAACTTACCTTCTTTAATTCTAGATGGCTTTGAAAGTCGTTTAGTTGACGAGCATACCTTAGAAGTAGATGTGCCTAAGCAGGCCGGGCTCAACTCAGTTTTTGAACAGTTAACTCAAAAAGAGATACAAGTATTGAGTATGCGAAATAAATCAAACAGATTAGAAGAATTATTCGTTAGAATGGTCGAGTCAGGAAGAGTCTCAAAAGACGTTAATTCAAACACAAAACAAGTTGTAGGAGACGCCAATGAATAGCCTCAATATGGTAGCCCTTAGGACAATGTGGCGCAAAGAATGTTTACGTTTTTTAAGAATTTGGATCCAAACTCTGCTTCCACCTGCTATTACTATGTCGCTATACTTTGTGATTTTCGGTAATTTAATCGGCAGTAGAATAGGCAAAATGGGCGGCTTTAGTTATATGGAGTTTATTGTGCCAGGCTTAATCATGATGGCAGTGATCACCAATGCTTACTCTAATGTATCTTCTTCTTTTTACAGCGCTAAATATCAACGAAATATTGAGGAGTTATTAGTTGCCCCCGTTTCGAATTGGATAATTATTGCTGGATACGTAGGGGGTGGCGTCGCCCGAGGGATGCTGGTTGGCATTATTGTTACCATCGTATCGCTATTTTTTGTAGATATACATATTCACAATTTGCTGATTATTTTTATTACTTTATTATTAACCACAGTATTATTCTCTACTGCTGGACTGATTAACGGCATTTTCGCCAATTCATTTGATGATGTGAGCATTGTACCCACCTTCATTCTCACACCATTAACTTACTTAGGCGGCGTTTTTTACTCATTAAGTTTATTGCCTGAATTTTGGCAGTGGGTGAGTAAGATCAATCCTATTGTGTATATGGTAAGTGGCTTCAGGTTCGGTTTTCTTGGCGTGTCAGATATTAACTTCTATGTGTCTTTGGGCATATTAATAGGATTTAATCTGGTGTTACTTGGTTGGGCTTATTCTCTCATTAATCGTGGTGTGGGTATTCGTAGTTAATGCAACAACAATCACGCACTATCAGCACCAATCAAACGGGTATTCATCAGAATTTACATAAGGTGGTTACTCGACAACTTGCCACAGCAAGTCAAAAGCCACTATCAGCGCATACTCAACAAGCCTTTCAAGATGCAACTAGTTGGCTTGGAGATTGGCAGGGAGATCTTATATTAGACTCTTGTTGCGGTGTAGGTGAAAGCACAGTGAATATTGCACAGGCTCATCCTAATGCTCGAGTAATAGGCATTGATAAATCCGCTTTACGTACAGACAAACATCAAGCTTACGCAAGTACTTTACAAAACTATTTGGTGTTGCGTGCAGATCTCAGTGATTTTTTAAGATTACTGGTTCTTTCTGATAAAAAATTGACTAAACATTATTTACTGTATCCTAATCCCTATCCTAAGTCAGCACATCTGCAGCGTCGTTGGTATGCCTCATCGGCATTACGAGACATGTTGAAATTGGGCGGAATACTTGAAGTAAGAAGTAATTGGCAGTTATATATACAAGAGTTTTCAGCCGCTTTAGCTATTGCTAATGTCAGTAATCAAATCGGGGTATTTGAGAGTGATAAAGCAATCACTCCCTTCGAACGGAAATACTGGCAAAGCGGACAAAGCAGCTGGCAACTGTTAGCAAATCTATAACAGTATTGCAGAAATGTGTAACGAGAGTATTGTCTGTAATCACACATTGAATGTCCAAAAAAGCACCACACTCCCTGGACAACTGGTTGAATTTCATGCGCTTTACGCGGTTTCTTTAATCGAATAGTGTTTAATATGTGTCCAATTTTTTAAGTTAAGATTGAAGAAACTTGAAGGCGCTGGAATCTGTCATATCCGACCCACACAAATTAATACTTCAGGCTATGTTGAGAAATTTAAAATAACAAGTAGAGCGACTAAACATGCTTTGGGTCAACTTAAAAAATGTTCGTTGCCTTGTAACTAAAAACAAAAATAATTTAGGTGATATCTATTTTTTATAACAGGTTAAAAGTTGCGTTAGGCATTCATCGTTCGACACCGCTTTACTCTTAAGTTTGAAGACATAACGTCTATTGTGTATAACAAAAATTAAGGTAAAATGTGATAGCGGATTTATTTCAGATAGGATTACAATAGTGGGCAAAGCTGAGGTTAGTTTAGAATATTTGTACAAGGTGTTTACTATGCCTGAAGGCAAAGATTC